>JAFSRK010000021.1 GCA_017446165.1 Ruminococcus sp. | reverse complement strand
TACCGATCAGGGCGTCGTCATGGCGTATCCGCTCATCGGCAACTACGGCATGGCGGACGACGATTATGAGTGCGATACGCCGACCATCGGCGCGCTGATCGTGCGCGAGTACAACGGCGAGCCGTCCAACTTCCGCAGTAAAGAACCTTTAGAGGATGTGATGAAGCGTTACGGCATCGTCGGCATCAGCGAAGTCGATACCAGACGGTTGATCCGGCATATCCGCGATCACGGCTCCTGCAAGGGGCTGATCACCTCTGCAAATACCCCGGCAGAGGCTGCAGAAAAAGCGATCAAAGAAGCCACGCTTCCGCATGACGCGGTCAGCCGCGTCAGCAGAAACCGATTTCAGAGATATGATTCAGCCGAGCATATATATCATGTCGTCGCGATCGACTGCGGTATGAAACTGAATATCGTGCGTTCGCTCACGCATAGAGGGTGCGACGTGATGGTCGTGCCGTGGAACACTTCCGCTGTAGATATCCTTTCACTTGATCCCGACGGCGTTTTCCTTTCCAACGGCCCCGGCGATCCCGAGGATGTTCCCGAGGTGATCGATGCCGTGAAGGGGCTGATCGGCACCGTCCCGATCTTCGGTATCTGCCTGGGTCATCAGATCCTGTCTCTCGCATACGGAGCGAAGACCTATAAGCTGAAATTCGGTCATCGCGGCGGCAATCATCCTGTCAAGAATCTGTTGACAAACAAAATCGAGATCACCTCACAGAACCATTCCTACGCGGTAGATGCCGAGAGTCTGAAAGGGACGCCCTTGACCGCGACGCACATCAATCTGCTTGACGATACCATCGAAGGCGTAGCATGTGCAGATGACCGCGCCTTCGGCGTGCAGTATCATCCCGAATCCGCTCCGGGACCGCAGGACAGCTCCTATCTGTTTGATCAGTTTATCGACTTGATGAAGGAGGCGAAGGGTGATGCCTAAGAGAACAGACATCAAAAGGATCATGGTCATCGGCTCGGGCCCGATCGTTATCGGTCAGGCGGCGGAGTTCGACTACGCAGGCACTCAGGCGTGCTTGGCGCTAAAAGAAGAGGGTTACGAGGTTATCCTGTGCAACTCTAATCCCGCGACCATTATGACGGATACGATGATTGCGGACAAGATGTATATGGAGCCGCTGACCCTCGAGTATATCGCAAAGATCATCCGCAAGGAGCGCCCCGACGCGATCCTGCCCGGCATCGGCGGACAGACGGGCTTGAATCTGGCGATGGAGTTAGAGCGCAGGGGTGTTCTGAAAGAATGTCAGGTCGAGCTGCTCGGTACCTCCTCCGAGAGTATCGAGCGCGCCGAGGACAGAGAGATGTTCAAGGAAATGTGCGAGAGTATCGGCGAGCCGGTTATTCCGTCACAGATCACCTATGATCTTGATGAAGCAAAGAAGGCAGCGGCTAAAGTAGGCTATCCTGTCGTGCTCCGACCTGCGTTCACCCTCGGCGGTACAGGCGGCGGCTTTGCAGACAGCGAAGCTGAACTCTTGGAGATCGGCAGACAGGCGTTTGCCCTCAGTCCCGTCCATCAAGTGTTGATCGAAAAGTCCGTCAAGGGATATAAGGAGATCGAGTATGAGGTCATTCGTGACGCGAACGATACCGCGATCACCGTCTGCAACATGGAGAACCTCGACCCGGTCGGCGTGCATACCGGCGACAGCGTTGTTGTATGCCCGTCCCAGACTTTGACCAATAAAGAATACCATTTGCTGCGTGACAGCGCGTTGAATATCATTCGCACCTTGAAGATCGAGGGCGGGTGTAACGTGCAGTTTGCGCTTGATCCGCAGTCCTTTCAATACTATGTGATCGAGGTCAACCCTCGTGTGTCGCGTTCCTCGGCGCTTGCTTCTAAAGCCTCAGGTTATCCGATCGCCCGCGTCAGCGCAAAGATCGGCGTCGGACTACGGCTCGAGGAGATTCCGCTCGCCAATACGCCCGCGTCCTTTGAGCCCGCGCTCGACTATGTCGTGACAAAGCTGCCGCGCTTTCCCTTCGACAAATTCGCCTCCGCTCCCAACACCCTCGGCACCCAGATGAAGGCGACAGGAGAGATCATGAGCGTCGGCAGGACAATGGAAGAAAGTCTGCTCAAAGGCATCCGCTCACTGGAAACAGGCGTCGATCATCTCTATCTCGAGAAGTTCAACGGTATGACAGCAGACGAATTGCTCAGATATATCAGCGACGGCACCGACGACCGCATCTTTGCGATCGCCGAGCTGCTCAGGCGAGATATCAGCGTCGACACGATTTTTGAGCGGACGGCGATCGACCGTTTCTTTCTCCGCAAGCTGAGGAATATCATCGATACAGAGCGCGAGCTGAGCGCTCATATCCATGATGAAGCCGCGTTATATCACGCAAAGCGAATGGGCTTCTCCGACAAGGTGATCGCGCGTTTGTGGAATACCGATGAATTGACGATCTATCATACCCGAAAAGAAAAAGGAATTTTCCCGATTTTCAAGATGATCGACACCTGCGCCTCCGAGTTCAAGAGCTATGTGCCGTACTTTTACTCCACATACGAGGAGGAGAATGAGAGTGTTCGCACCGATCAGAAAAAGATCATCGTACTCGGTGCGGGTCCGATCCGTATCGGTCAGGGCGTTGAGTTCGACTACAGTACCGTCCACGCGGTACAGACCATCCGTCGCGCGGGTTATGAGGCGATCATCATCAACAACAACCCCGAGACGGTCTCGACCGACTATACAACAGC
>JAFSRK010000003.1 GCA_017446165.1 Ruminococcus sp. | reverse complement strand
GGCGTTCAGAGAACCGAGATCGAAAGAGGTCAGGTTCTGGCTAAGCCCGGCACCATTCATCCGCACACCAAGTTCCGCGGTCAGGTTTACGTTCTGACCAAGGACGAGGGCGGCCGTCATACTCCTTTCTTCAACAACTATCGTCCCCAGTTCTATTTCAGAACCACTGACGTTACCGGCACCATCTCTCTGCCCGAGGGTACTGAGATGTGCATGCCCGGCGACAACGTCGAGATGGACGTTGAGCTGATCACTCCTATCGCGATCGAGGTTGGTCTGCGTTTCGCTATCCGTGAGGGTGGCCGTACCGTAGGTTCCGGCGCTGTTATCGCTATCAACGAGTAATCGACTCTTTGAAATAACGCAAACGATCCCGTCGAGGCAACTCGGCGGGATTTTTACTATAGTTGGTAGTTTGAGGTGCTGTCCAAATCATTGATTTGGTATACGGCGCCCATGCAGGGCTTTCCCGGTAACCGGAGCCGCAATACCAAAAATTCCTTGCAATTTCTGCCGTCTCGGTGTACTATATAATAGAAAATACATAACGGAGGTACACTATGCTGAACAACGAAGATTTCGCTGAGGAATATGAGGCAGAGATCATTACCCTTGAGGACGATCTCGGAAATGAAAAAGACTTTGAATTCCTTGATACCGTCGAGTATGACGGCGATGAGTATATCGTGCTGCTGCCCGTAGACGAGGACGAGCAGGACGAGGTGATGATCCTGCGCGTCGAGTCGCTCAACGATGAGGACGAGACCTACGCCGGCATCGACGACGAAGAGGTCCTGCAGGCTGTTTTTGATATCTTCAAGGACAGATACAAGGACGACTACGATTTTGAATAATGATTCATTACCGCGCAGGAAAAGCATACGCTTGAAGGAGTTTGACTATAACAGTCATGGTGCATACTTTATTACAATATGTACGAAAGACAGAGCAAAGATCCTGTCGCAGATATCTGTAGGGACGACCATTGGTCGTCCGCCGTCGCTTACTTTGACTCCATACGGACAGATTGTCGAGCAAGCGATCCTTAATATCAGCACGATATATCCTTCAGTAAATGTTGATCATTATGTTATCATGCCTAATCATGTTCATCTGATTATATTCATAGAGGATTATAACGGACGAGCAATGCTCGTCCCTACGATGTCGCGCGTTGTCCAACAGATGAAGGGTTATGTAACCAAGAGAATCAGTCAATCTGTTTGGCAGTCCCGGTTTTACGACCATGTCATCCGCTCCGAAAGGGATTACCGTGATATTTGGGATTATATAGAGAACAATCCGGCGCGATGGACAGAGGATCGGTACTATTCGGTTATTTAGCAAAAGTTCAGCGGACTCCGCGGAGGAGTCCTACGGAGGCAAACATGAAAAGAAAGATCATTTGTGTGATATTGGCGGCGATCCTCGCGGCGGTCGCGCTGACGGCGTGCGGCGAAAAGGTCATGGAGCTTGACCGCATCGACACCGGCAGCGTCAAGCACATTGGGTTGGATGATACCGCCGACGAAAAGAACGCTTTCGACATCGTAAAGCGCAGCGGTATCGTCGAGCTGGTGGATATCTACGATACCGCAGCTTTCACCGAGACCGACGAGGTCAAGGCTGAGGAGCTGACCGCGCTGTACCGCTTTACCTTCTATGATTTCGACGAAAAGGTGATCGGCGCGTGCAGTATCTCGCCGAAGGGTTACCTCTTCAAGGGTGACGACCTGACAAAGCCGTACAAGCTGACAACGCCTTTCGACGAGGAAAAGGTCAAGGAGATCATCAGCCTGTATGATGTCAGCAAGGTAGAAGCGCAGTAATTATTCCATATTCGAATTAAAACGCCCGATGAGGGCTGACAGGAGGGTTCTATGCAAACATTTAAAAAGGTACTCCCGGCGATCCTGATGATCATCTTTGAGATCGGCGTCGGCGTGATGCTGATCATCGACGCTCAGAGGATGGCGGCATGGGCGTTTTTGGCGTTCGGCGTGATTCTGATCATCGCCGCACTGGTACTGCTGATCCGTTTTGTGATCGAGCGCAAAAAGGAAAACACCGACAATCCCGCACTGGTCGGCGCGGCGGTCCCGCTGTTGATCGCGGGCATCGTGTTCACGGTCGCACACCAACTGCTGGCGGACATGCTCGGCATCATCGCGGTCATCTTCGGCGCGATCATGCTGATCAGCGGCGTGTTCAAGGTTGTCGGCTTCTTCATGGCGAAGAAGGAATACACCGTCGCCCCCGGGCTGGCGGTATTCTCCGGCATCGTCTCGCTGATCCTCGGCGTCGTCATCATGATCAACCCCTTCGGCTCGCTCCAGGTGCTGGGCATCTTCATCGGCGTTTCGCTGATCTTCGGCGCGGTGCTGGATATCATCTCGCTGATCTCCGGCGGCAGCAAGTATAAGCACGTCGTGATCGCGACCACCGTCAATGAAAAGGATGACGATCTCGATCTCGAGTGATCTTGACGCATAAAAAACAGGCGTCGCAGTCAATGGCTGCGGCGCCTTTCCTTATCTATATGACGGTTATATCAGTCGGTGCTTTCGGGGAAGAACTTCTCGTGGATCGCAGAGACCGCCTTGTCCGCGTCAGCCTTGTCGATGATAACGCTGACCTTAATCTCGGAGGTGGCGATCATGCGGATGTTGATCTGCTTGTCGTAGAGCGCCTCGAACATCTTCGCCGCTACGCCCGCGTGGCTCTCCATGCCTGCGCCGACGATGGATACCTTGGCGACGGTGTCGTTGTAGTCGACGGTCTCGGCGCCGACGGATTCGGCGAACTTCTCACAGATCTCCTTCGCCTCAGCGCCCTTGGCGGTCGCTACCGTGAAGGCGATGTCCTTGGTGTTGTGTCTGCCGACGGACTGGAGGATGACGTCAACGTTGATCTTCTTGGACGCGAGCTTTGAGAAAAGCTTGAATACCATGCCGGGACGATCCGGAACACCTGTGATTGAAAGACGGGCTACATCGGTGTCCTTTGCGACGCCGCTGATTAACATTTTTTCCATTTTTACCTTCTCCTTTACGATAGTACCGGAGGCTCTGGTGTAGGATGAAAGAACCTCGAGTTCGATGTTATACTTCTTCGCCATTTCTACGGAACGGTTGTTGAGGACCTGTGCGCCGAGGGTCGCAAGCTCGAGCATCTCGTCATAAGAGATCTCCTTGAGCTTGATCGCGTTCGGAACCTTGCGCGGATCGGCGGTGAATACGCCTTCCACGTCGGTGAAGATCTGGCACAGATCGGCGCTGAGCGCCGCCGCGATGGCGACTGCGCTGGTGTCGGAGCCGCCGCGTCCGAGGGTGGTGATGTCCTCATAGCGGGACAAGCCCTGGAAGCCGCAGACGACGACAATCTTCTTCTGATCCAGCTCACGGCGGATACGATCGGGGTTGACTCTGCGGATACGCGCCGAGGTGTGGGCGGAGGAGGTCAGAAAGCCTGCCTGCCAGCCGGTCAGCGAGACCGCGGGAAATCCCATATCCTGGATGCACATCGCGAGAAGTGAAGCAGAGATCTGTTCGCCCGAGGCGAGCAGCATATCCATCTCGCGCTGGGTGGGCTTTGCGGTGATCTCAGCCGCCTTCTCGATCAAATCGTCGGTGGTGTCGCCCTGTGCGGATACGACGACCACGACGTCGTTACCTTTCTTGTAGGCTTCCGTGACGATAGAAGCTACATTTCTAACGCGTTCGGCGTCCTTGACGGATGACCCGCCGAACTTCTGAACTATTAAACTCATATACTCCTCCAATGTATGCATGAGAGGTGAACAGTATCGGGTGCGGGTGACCCGCCCGACATTATTCACTATTCATTATTAACTATTCATTGAATTAAAGGTCTCCGATACGGATCTTCGAGATGACCTGAATACCTTCTTTTTCGAGCGCGCCGAGCTTCTCGTCGATCTCGGCGACGGTGGTCGGCTCAACGATGAACGCGAATTCGTTCTCGGGTGCAGACGCCTTGTGCAGGATGTGGATATCGCCGAAAGCGTCCTTTGCCTTATAATATGCGTCGATGCGGTTGTTAGCGACTCCGCGGATGAACATCGCGGTCACGCTTTTCTCAGCCGGCAGCACGCTGCTGTTGTCGGAATCCGTCCAGAACAGATACTTGCGGGATTTCAGATGCTTGACGCAGTCGATCATGTCGGCGACGACAGCGGATGCGGTGGGCAGCTTGCCCGCGCCGCGACCGTAGAACACAACGTCGCCGGTACAGTCGCCGCGAACCATGATGCCGTTGAAGACGTCGTCGATGTTGGCGAGCTGGCTGTTCATCGGAACAAACATGGGAGCCACGATGATGTCGATGGTGTCCTTGTCGATCTTCTTGACCGAGCCGATCAGCTTGATCACACCGCCCCAGATCGAGGCGTATTCAACGTCCTCGAGGGTGATCTTGGTGATGCCCTCGGTGACGACAGCGTCGGGATAGATGTGCTTGCCGAAGGCGAGAGAAGCGAGGATGCAGATCTTGCGGCATGCGTCGTGACCTTCGACGTCCGCGGCGGGATTGCGCTCGGCGTAGCCCAGCTCCTGAGCGAGCTTCAGCGCCTCGTCAAAGCCCATATTCTCGCGGATCATCTTGGTGAGGATGAAGTTGGTGGTGCCGTTGAGAATGCCGGCGATCTCGCTGACATTGTTGGCGACAAGACACTGGTTCATCGGGCGGATGATCGGGATGCCGCCGCCGACGGACGCTTCAAAGAGGAAGTTCGCGTTCTGCTCGGATGCGATCGCGAGCAGCTCCGCGCCGTAAGCGGCGACCAGCTCCTTGTTGGAGGTGACGACGCTCTTGCCCTTAGAGAGACACTCCTTGACATATTCATAGGAGGGATGCAGACCGCCCATCGTTTCGACGACGATGCGCACCTCGATGTCGTTCGCGATATCCTCGAAGTTCTTGGTGAAGCGGTCGGCAAACGGAGAATCCGGGAACTCTCTGAGGTC
>JAFSRK010000190.1 GCA_017446165.1 Ruminococcus sp. | reverse complement strand
CGCTTAAACAAGATATTTGCGGAAAATTTCGCAGAGCAAGGCGGAGATCGCAGGCAGGCTGGCGCCTGTCAAGATCGACAACGCAGCTATGCGGAATTTAACGCAATAGATGTTATAGGGTTTTATTTGAAATTAGTATTATCAATCAACAAAAAGCAGGGCGCTCGCTGAACGTGAACGCCCTGCTGTGTTTATTTGTTGGTAGTGATCGTCAGACCGTCGTCATTCGCCGACAGACCGATCATCGCGATACCGCCCTCGCCGTGGAGGATCATCTGCTCGGTGATCTTATCCTCGACCTCTTTGCGGATCAGGTTTCTCAGGTCTCGCGCTCCGCTTTGACCGTTACACGCCTTATCGGCAAGATACTTGCACGCCTTATCGTCAAAGGCAAAGTCGATACCCTTCTCATGCAGGCTGTCGATATACTCGGACAGCATGAGATCGGCGATCGCGACATAGTTTTCGGCAGTGAGCGATTTGAAGGCGATGATCTCATCGACGCGAGCGATGAACTCGGGTCTGAGGAATTCTCTGAGTCCCTTCATAACGCGTTCCTTGTCTGCATCCTCCTGGCTCTTGCCGAAGCCGAGAGCGTTCTCTCGCCTGTCGGAACCGGCGTTGGAGGTCATGACAATGACGGTGTTGGAGAAATCTACCGTTCTGCCGTGAGCGTCGGTGAGCTTGCCCTCGTCAAGGATCTGTAAAAGGATGTTCATGACGTCGGGATGCGCCTTCTCGATCTCGTCGAACAGCAGGACGGAATACGGTCTGCGTCTGACCTTCTCGGTGACCTGACCGGCTTCGTCATAACCGACATAACCGGGAGGCGAACCGATGATCTTCGACACGCTGTGTTTCTCCATGAACTCGGACATATCGAGTCGGATCAGGGTCTCGGGAGTATCGAACAACTCCTGCGAAAGGACCTTGACCAGTTCGGTCTTTCCGACGCCGGTCGGACCGACAAAGATGAATGATGCGGGTCTGCGGCGGGGCGAGATCTGAACGCGTGAACGCTTGATCGCCTTTGCGAGCGCTTCGACTGCTTCATCCTGTCCGATGATCTTCTTTTTCAGCGCAGTTTCGATATCCTTGAGCTTCAACAGCTCATTTTCACGAACTCTCGACTGTGGGATGCCCGTCCAAAGCTCGATGACTTTTGCGAGATCCTCTTCGGTGACGGCGGCGATCAGCGCGGTTTCATCAAAGCCATTCAGCTGTTCATCGACTCGGGCAAGCTCCGAGGTGATCTCGGCAAGCTTTTCATAGTCGATGGTTTCTTCGGAGGAGATCTCCTCCTTGGTCAGCGAGAGCGACTTCTTCTCATCATTGAGGCTTTCATAAGTCTCACGCTCCTTGTTGCGGAGCGACGCGCATGCACACGCCTCGTCAAGCAGGTCGATCGCCTTATCGGGCAGGAATCGGTCGGAAATATATCTTTCGGAGAATACCGTCGCTTTTCTGACAATATCGTCGCTGACCTTGACGTTATGGTGGATCTCATAGTATTCACGAATACCCATGAGGATGTCAATGGTATCGCCGATGCTCGGCTCCCCTACTTTAACAGGCTGGAAACGACGCTCCAAAGCGGAATCCTTTTCGATATACTTGCGATATTCATTGAAGGTGGTCGCGCCGATGACCTGGATCTCACCGCGGGACAACGCGGGTTTGAGAATATTTGCGGCGTTCATCGTGCCTTCACTGTCACCGCCGCCGACGAGGTTATGTACCTCATCGATGAACAGGATGATGTTTCCGGCTTCCTTGACCTCTTTGGTCAGCCCCTTGATGCGGCTCTCGTACTGACCGCGGAACTGGGTACCCGCGATCAGCGCGGTCAAATCGAGCATCTGGATCTCCTTGTCCTTGAGACGATGCGGCACCTTGCCCTCGGCGATCCTGAGAGCGAGACCCTCGGCGATCGCGGTTTTACCGACGCCGGGTTCACCGATCAGACAGGGGTTGTTTTTATTTCTGCGGGAAAGAATCTGGATGACGCGCTCGATCTCTTTATCTCTGCCGATGATGCGGTCGATCTCACCATTCTTGGCTTTTTTGGTCAGATCTTCACAGTAAAGTCCGATGTGCTTGCGATTCTTCTGCAGTTTCTTCTCTTTCGGCTTTTTATCACTGTTCGAGGATGTTTTCTGCGCGTTGTTGCCGCCGAACATGTTGAAGAAATTCGGGAACGAAGGTGCGCCGCCGGGAGTGAAGCCGTCGCCGTCCTCGTTCTCGTCGATACTGTCGGTATCCTCCTGATTCATGTTCTGCAAACCCATGCTCTCGGCGAGCGCGGACATGTCGCCCGACTCGTTCATATTCTCCATAATGGAGTCCATCTGCTCCTGAACGGATTCAAGATCCTCGGGAGAGATGCCCATGCGCTTGATGATGTCGTCAACGGGCTTGATACCCATATCCTTCGCGCACATCAGACAATAGCCCTTTGGCTGTTCATCCTCTTTGTTCGTCGAAACAAAGACGACAGCCGGTCTTTTCTGGCATTTACAGCAAATCATATATCTTCCTCCTTTTGACTGTATTCGATATATTCGTTAGCCCTCAGACGCTTTCTTTTCTTTGAGCAATCTGAAGAAGATGATAGCGTAATTTACGAGGGAAAAAATCTCCACCGCGGCAGTGATCACGAGCAGCGTGATCGACAAAGGCTTGTTGACGTAGTTGAACACCGCCATCAGAACGATCACGCCGATGGTGACATAGAACAACACCGTGCCGAGCTTACCGTACCAAGAGGACTTCGGCGGGATGATGCCCTTTTTGACGACCACAACGCCGCCGCCGATCATCAGGACGTCCTTGACGACCATCAACAGCATGATCGGTAACGCAAACGGTTCGATCATGATGACACAGACGCCCGCCGCAAGCAGCGTCAGCTTATCTGCCAGCGGGTCGATGATCTTGCCGAACTCCGACTCCTGATGGAACTTTCTGGCGATCATGCCGTCAAAGCAGTCGGAGAGTCCCGACAGCGCTACGGTGATCGTCGCCGCGACATACATCTTTGCGACAAAAAACGCCACGAAAGGTGTGATCAGGATGATCCTGAAGAAAGAGATCGCGTTCGGAATCGTCAGAAGATCCTTGGTGATGATTTCTTTCTTGTCAATGCTTTCGATATTACTGCTCATAACTTCCCTCATCTGAAAACCTTATATTATTCACCCCAACCTTCGCCGGGTTAAATTTTCAACCACGATGCGAACGTTGAGAATATATTACCATCATACAAATGCTTAAATATGAATGAATTGTAAATTGTTGACTCCTGCAGCAGAGAAACATTCGTCGAAATCTGCGGAATGATCAGCTTCAAGAGATATGCCAGCATGCTGGCGACCAAAACCGCTTCGACAATGCCGAACACAGCGCCGAGTACCATATCGAGCTGATGGATGACCGGCAGCCGGAACACCCCGAGGATCAGCGGCATCACGAATCTCATGAGCAAAAACAACAGGATAAAAAACAGAATGATCGTAATAGAAAACGACATGATGCCGCTGATGATCGGCTCGACGACCTTTTCAGCCGTCTGACCGGCATTGGATGAAATATTCTCGATCGGCTGGTTCAGCTTATCGTTGACCAGTCCCCTGACGGTGTCGTTGAGTCCTAGATCAAAGATGTCGATACCGCTGAGATCAATCTTGCTCAGCGCGTTATCGAGCGTCTGATGGCTGAAATCGGAAACCGAATTCACAACCATATCATGGATCGTTGACCTGAGGATGTTCTGATAGATCAGTCCGGAGATCCATTTTCCGAGAAAGGTTGCGCCGGTATAAGCGAGGAATGACGATATCAGACCGCTCAGCGATCGTGCCGCACCCCTTTTGACGCCTATGACGACGCACAGTATCAGGATCAGCGCCAGTATGATATCATAAACCATACGTCACCTCAAATACTCATCGAGCTGATTTCATTGGTATCCAGCACATACGCGTCCGAACCCGTATACAGCACCACCGCGCGCGGCTCATTGGCAACCTCTTTTTCGGACACCTTATCGCCGCCTTTGGAAT
>JAFSRK010000189.1 GCA_017446165.1 Ruminococcus sp. | reverse complement strand
CCCCGCTGTTACATTGTAACGGCGGGGATATCTTATATGGCGAATTAAGGCTATATCAGCATCGCGCGCATTTTCAGGAGGATCTTTTTCTCTCTTCGGCTGATTTGAACTTGGGTGGTGTCGAGCTGTTCGGCGACGGCGGACTGGGTCTTGCGGCGAAAGTAGCGCAGCTCGATCAACCTTCTGTCGGATTCATCGAGGGTCGAGAGCGCCTCTCTCAGCGACAGTCTGTCCGTCAGCGCATCCTCGGGGGAGGGGACGGGGATATCGAGGGCGGAGTCATTGTCCTCGCCGCCGTCGAGCGACAGCGCCGCGCGCGAGGCTTCCAGCGCTTCTGCCGCCTGATAGACGTCGGTGCCAAGCAGGTCGGCGAGTGCTTCTATGCGGATCTCACAGCCATGCTCGCTCAGGTATTCGTCGGCGATCGCGCGCGCCTTCATACTGCGTTCCTTTAAGGATCGCGAGAGCTTCACGGTGCCGCCCTCACGGAACAGCCGCTTGATCTCGCCGAGGATGACGGGTACGGCGTAGGTGCTGAGCTTGAAGCCGCGGCTTTCGTCAAAGCGGCTGACCGCCATCGTCAGCCCGAGGCACCCCGCTGAGTACAGGTCGTCGTATTCGATGCCTTTGCCGACGAAACGCTTCGCACAGGCGTGGACAAGCCCGAGATTCTGTTCGATCAGCTCATTTCTCGCTGTCATATGCGCTGTGGATGATCTTCTCGAGGGTGACGGTGGTGCCTTTGCCGACGGTCGAGCGCACGCGCACCCTGTCCGAAAAGCTCTGCATGACCGCAAACCCCAGCCCCGCACGCTCGTCCGACGAGGTGGTGAAGAGCGGCTCCATCGCCTGCTTGACGTCCTCGATACCGACGCCGGTGTCGCGGATCTTGATGATCGCGCGGTTGTCGTCGGTAATCTTTGCGTCGATGTACACCGTGCCGACGGTGTCGGGATAGGCGTGGACGATGGCGTTGGTGACCGCCTCGGATACCGCTGTCTTGACGTCCGCGACCTCGGCGACGGTTGGATTCAGCGGCAGGATGAACGCGGAGATCGCCGCGCGTGAGAAGCCCTCGTTCGGGCTGATCGAATCGAAGCTGAGCTTCATGTGATTTCTGACATTCATTTCATCACCCCCAAGGACTCGATTCCCGACAGGGTGAATATTTTTTTGAGCGTGGGCGGGATGTTCACGACCTCCAACCGCCCGCCGAGCAGAGAGATACAGCGGTAGCGTCCCATGATCAGCCCGATGCCGGACGAATCCATGAAGCTCACCGCTCCGAAATCCAGCACGAGCTTCGCCGGACGGATGCTCTCGCATTTCATGTCGATCTCCGATCGGATACGCGGAGCGATATGGTGATCGATCTCGCCGTAGAGCCGCGCCGTCAGCGCGCCGTTTTCATATGTAATGTCGACCATATGATCTTCCTTTCAGTCAGATAGTTGGTAGTTGGTGGTTGGTAGTTAGTAGTTGATTGTAATTGACTGGGAATCAGGTGCGGACAGAGTCCGCCGACTAACTGACAACTACCGACTAATAACTTCCAACTAAAAAAACTGCCTACACTCATGATAATAGTGTAGGCAGGAAAATGCTGTTTTATTCTGTTGTCGTGAAAACAATTATCCGATGATAAACGGTCGGATCTCGGAGGCGAGGTACAGCGAGCCGCAGATGAAGATATCGTCACCGTAGGACAGCGCCTTTTGATAAGCCGCACTCGGCTCGGGAACGACCACGATGTCGGTATCGCCGAAGTATTCGCTCAGCTTCTCGGCGAGGATCCCTGCCGCCATGGCGCGGGGAT
>JAFSRK010000188.1 GCA_017446165.1 Ruminococcus sp. | reverse complement strand
TGTAGGAGCACTTCCAGGAGCTATAGCATTGGTATTTCTAACAAAAAGTATAATGGCGATGATTGCTGCTGTCACTATTGTTCCATTAATCGTATATATTGGCTTTTTTGTCCAAGAATTATAAAAAAATTTAAACTGGTTTTCTAACTCATCCACAAAATCCTAGTTAGTATTCTCCAGAGGAAATGTTACTTGCCAAAAACCTTCTGTTTTATTACTACAAGTAACAAACTTTCCGAAAGCAGTATAGTTATTGATTTCGTCCGGCGTTATATCATAAATAATCTCGTCATAACTGCCAATCCTCTCATCGTCAAAAAAAGATACATCAAAGTATTCAGCTTTATTTACGTTTTTATCATACAATGTTATGTATCCATGATTATCAAAATTCATAATATCCTCATAGTATACTTGTATATGAAGCTTATTATCTACAAAGCCAATGTTAGTTACAGTTACACCATCAACAGGGGAAGCAATACCGCCATCAATTGGAAATAAACACTTTACTTTGTTATGATCTTCATAATTTACATACTTGCCGCTACCGCCTCTGAAGTACTCTGGTGTATGTGTTCTTGTAACCTCAGTGACTTTACTTAAGTCAATATCTGCAATTTCGCCCTCAAACTTATTCTTGTGGCTAAGAAACTCCGTAAAGTAAAACGTTATTTTGCTTCCGACAATTTTTTGATCGTTCCATTGACTAATATTAATCAGAAATGTAGCTACACCGGTTTCTTCATCAAAAGATACTCTTCGACACGATGCAGACGAATCAAAGTCCAAATTAATATGATAACTATCAAACAAATCGGTAGTTCCATCTATTCTATTTTGATCTGTCATATCTTTTAACGAAATATAGATTGCCGCTTCATTTTCATATACGGCAGCGGATACCACTTCCATCCTAATCCCGTTATCCTCACAGGACATCTGAACAGGTTTCAGCATTTGCGCCAGACCGGGCGATATCTGATACACTAATTCATATATGGGATTCACCGTTATAGCAAGCACAGGTACTGTTATTGTTATACAAAGTATAACTGCTACCGCAATAAAAATACTTCGCTTAAAAGATTTCTTTCTGGTTTTTACTGCAAACAGCTTAGCATCTCTTATCTTATTATCATCTATCTCGCCGATAGCGTCAATCAGCAAATCAGTTTTCAATTACAACACCTTCTTCTAAAAGTTTGGATCGTAGCTTTTTTCGAGTACGGTGCAACATAGATTTTACTTTGTTCTCACTAAACCCGAATTGATTTGATATAGCGGAAATACTGTCAAAATACCAATACCTACACACAAAAACACTCTGTTCACATACAGGAAGCATTTCCAAGAAACTGTCTATCAGCTTTGCAATCTCCTTGTTTTCAAGTTCTACTTCAACGGTTGATTTAGCAGGAATGCACTCAGATAATTCTTCATATGCAAAGTCAATATTCCCTCCCCCTCGTTTTTGTGTTCGTTTATCTCGCCATTTTTTCAAACTTATAAAGCGGGTGATTTTACCGATAAAAGTTGAAAGCACAGCCGGTCGATGAGGGGGCATACTGTTCCAAGCGTTTAGGTATGTATCATTGACACTTTCCTCTGCGTCCTCAGTGTCGGAGAGTATATTATAAGCGATCGAGTAGCAATAACGATCGTATTTCTCAGCGGTTTCCGAAATTGCTTTTTCATCTCGCTCCCAATACAAATCAACAATATCTTTATCTTCCACTGTTCCACCTCCTTTTTTAAATTAAGAGCCCTTACACTATACTACCACCCAAAAAATCGATTTGGTTGCATGTTTTTTATAATAATTATTATAACATAGAATACGGATAGAAAAAACGGCAGCAAGACTTTTTCTGCCGCCGCTTTATATCTATCTAATTGTTGAATTCCGGGAAAAAGCACCCAAAAACTCTTTGAGTTGTATAACTTTTGTCGGGTGATACTATAACAAGATCAGTGTTTCCTACAATAACTTTATTATCTGAGCTACGTTCTATATTAGTATAAAAAGTTATACTCTCTCCTTTTGAATTAATATATGACGCCGTAATCTCGCCTGGCCAAGAATATGGCAAATCAAATTCTTTATCTGAATCGCTGTCTGGGTAATATTTAATCGGCTCAGTTTCAAATAACGAGAAGTCTTTGGGGATTTCTGATTTGTTGATCTTATTCACTTCACCACTTTTGAAAAACAAAATATGATACTCCACAACTCTTTCAATATCACCCCAATTATCAGATGATTCTATGATAGCATATTCACCGCTTCTATCAACACGAATATACGACGCTTTATCTCCTTGGTTAAATCCCGGAATTCTGATTTTATCAAGATCAAAAGTATTTATCATTTTATTTAATTTATAGTTATAGACAAGCACTCCTTTGCCTGTGGTTATAACAACCTTTTCGTCATCAGCGTAATTCACGCCAAAAATCCCTGTTCCAACCTGACTCCGTAATTCATTGATATCATATTCTTCCGTATTTATGTTATCGTTGTTATTTGCATTTGGACTGATGTCCATTCTGCAAATCATCAGCAGCTTTTTATTATCATATGAGTATCTAGCAACTTGACTATTAGTGCTTACGCTTACTTGATTAAACAAATCAGTTCCTTTTCCAACTGCGACTGCAACAACAATCATCACAAATGCCAAACACGCTGCAACTGCTAATATATGTATATTTTTACTCCTTTTCAGGTGTTTGGTATCCATTGATTTTATCCTTTGTGTGAGATGATCAGGAGCGTGAACTTCATCAAGTACACTTTGATAAAGCTCGTATGTATTTTTGTAATCACTCATATCCACGCCTCCCCAAGCTTATCTTTTAACATTATTCTTGCTCTCATTAGCCTTGTTTGTACATTACTCTCCGATATTCCGAGAACAGAAGCAATTTCATTACACTTATAGCCCTCATAATAGTACAGATGTAAAACTGAGCTGTATTTCTTCGGAAGTTTCATAACCTCAACAAAGATTTCGCTTTTTTCGGAATCTATGTACTCCGGCTCATAGTCTAAATCGTTGAACGAGAGAACTTTCCTTTGCCAAAAGGAACGCCATAGAGATTTACTCTCATTCGCTACAACCCTGATTAGCCATTTTCTGATATGGTCGTCGCTTTCAAAATCCACCTCGCTTTTCAGAAGCTTAATAAAAGTATTTTGCGTTATATCCTCTGCATCGCTCATATTTTTGCAAAAGGTTAATGCTGAACGGAATACAACATCCGTGTATTTTTCAACGATCCTATTGAATTCGGAAGAGTCCACAAACATCACTCCCTTCTTCCGTTTAACACATTAAGTATTATACTTCGTTAATCTTGTTTTGAAAAGCTCTTCATTAATACAACGCTTTGAAACCTAAAAATATCACAAAAATTTTAAATAGCCGTCAAGCAGGAGATTATCCCACTCGACGGCTATACTTATCAGGTATAAATCAACTCTGCATTTACGATTTCTGATGCACGGTTACGGATATTGTTCATTCTCTGCACCCACAGCATTTGATCGTCCGCTTTTAGCTGTTCGGTAACACCCTCCTGCTCAGCAAGCTGATTTACCAACAGAGAATGCATTTCCGCTTCTTCGTTGATGTCGGCAAGATGGTCGATCAGCTTGCAGGATGTCAGCAGATTGTAGTAGAGAATCTTGTGGTGTTCTTTAAGGTAACGCCTGCGACGCTGTCCCCAGATACCGATCTCTCTCGGCGCTTGTTCCGGTAACTTGAGATTAGGCAGATAGTAGTCGCCCTGTTTCGTATAAGTGATCTTAGCGCTCATGGTTGAACCTCCTTAATGCGTACTCTTTTGATCTTTGCTTTTGTGAGTAGAATTATGATTTCATCGATTGCGTCGGTATAGTGTCCTGTTCTAATCAACTCATTTTTCATATCAATTAGACAATCCAGTATAACTCTACGCTCATCGGCGGTTAGATACAGATGGTATTTCTTTTTCATTCGATTTCCTCCTTTGATTTGGTAATCCTATTATATAAAGGAAGGGAACAGAAGTCGATTGTGCGGATTTCAAGACAAAAAGAAAATGCCACCTTAGATAAACTAAGATGACATTACTTCTTGTATCAGAACCACACCGTTACTGCAAATCCTCCGCAGAAGAAGTAGGTGTTAGTCCAATACCCGTTTGGTGGAGATGGCGGGAATTGAACCCGCGTCCGAAAACAGTTCCACAGGGTTTTCTCCGAGTGCAGTTATTGTTTTGACATTCCCTCTGCGTATCGCCCAATAACAGACTCTACGGTTCAGTAGCCTTTTGTGTGTGACAGCTTAAAGGCGTGGGCTGTTCACAGAAACCGCTGTCGACGCCTTGTCCGGAGCCGCGGTCCTCTCCGGCAGACGAGCTGCATTAAGCAGCTAAAGCAACTTTATGGTTGTCGGTTATTTTGAAAGTTGAGGCTTTTAAAGCGGCGCCTCACCGCTACTCGCTTACCCGGCTTCGCCGTCCCCGTCGAAACCTTTACATCCCCATGTAAGCAACGCCTTGGGCGTTGCAGTTAAGAGTTAAGAGAAAAGAGTGAACAGTGAAGGGAGGGACACCCGCACCCGAATGATATTGTTCGACCGCAGGGAGTAACCACCATTATTCATTATTCATTCTTCAGTTTTCAGTATTCAATATAATTATATTATCTTCCCTGTTCCTTCATGGCGCGTTCGATGTCGCGCTTAGCGCTCTGCTGAGCAGCCGCGTCGCGCTTATCATAGAGCTTCTTGCCCTTGCAAAGTCCCAGCTCGAGCTTCACATAGCTGCCCTTGAAATAGATCGACAGCGGGATCAGGGAATAGCCCTTCTGCTGTAAGAGTCCGAAGATCTTGTTGATCTCGCGCTTGTGCATCAGAAGCCGCCGCACGCGCATCGGGTCCTTGCCCCAGATATTCGCGTGGTCATAGGGGCTGATGTGCATGGCGTTGACGAACATCTCCCCACCGACGATATTGCACCAGCTGTCCTTGAGATTGCACCTGCCCTGACGAAGCGACTTGACCTCGGTGCCGGCAAGCTCGATGCCTGCCTCGTACTTTTCCTCGACGAAGTAGTCGTGGTACGCCTTCTTATTATTGGCGATGATCTTGATACTATCCATCACAGCTCACTCCTGCCCTCAAGGGCGCGTGCAAGGGTCACATCGTCGGCATATTCGAGATCGCCGCCGACAGGGATGCCGTAGGCAAGGCGCGTGATCCTGAGTCCCAGAGGCTTTAAGAGCCGCGAGAGATACATCGCGGTCGCTTCACCCTCAACAGTGGGGTTGGTCGCCATGATGACCTCGCTGACCTCGCCGTTGTTCAATCGCGACAACAGCTCCTTGATACAAAGCTGGTCGGGACCCATGCCGTTCAGGGGAGATATCACGCCGTGCAGGACATGGTAGGTACCCTTGTACTCGCCGGTTCCCTCGATCGCCATCGCGTCGCGCGGAGTCTCGACGACACAGATAGTGGATTTATCGCGCGTCGCGGAGCGGCACACGGGACACTGCTCCTGATCGGAGAAGTTACAGCAGATCTCACAGCGACGGATCTTCTCATGCGCCTCGGTGATCGCGCGCGAGAACTCCTGCGCCTGTTCCTTCGGCATATTCAGCACGAAGTACGCGAGGCGCTGGGCGGTTTTGCTGCCGATACCGGGCAGGCGCTCAAACTGCTCGACGAGCCGTTGCAGCGGGATGACGTTGTAATTCGCCATCAGAACAAACCGCCGAAGCCGCCGAGGTTCATCCCGCCGGAGATCTTGCTCATGGTTTCTTCCTTATCGGTGTTCGCGGTACGGATGGCTTCGTTGACCGCCGCGGTGATCAGGTCGCTGAGCATCTCGATATCCTCGGGGTCGACGACCTCGGGAGCGATCTCCATCTTCTTGATCTCCAGCTCGCCGGAAACGGTCACGTTGACCATGCCGCCGCCTGCGGACGCGGTATATTCCTTTGCATTCAGCTCCTCGGTAGCCGCCTCCATGTCGCTTTGCATCTTCTGCGCCTGACGGGCAAGCTGCTGGAGGTTCTGCTGACCGCCGCTGCCGTAGCCCTGGGGTAATCTTGCTTTCATATGAATCTTCCTTTCATATACACTCATGTCATTGCGAGGCTTCACAGAAGCCGTGGTAATCCCTCAAAAAGAGCCGTTCTCTTTTGAAGCAGAAACAACTGCAAAGGAATAGCCGTGTCGGACGCTGTCCGCCCCGAAATGACTGTATGATTTGTGTTATTCTTCCGTAACGTTCACGCCGGAGTCCCTGAGCGTTGCGATAAAGTCATTGAGGACATCGTCCTGGGTGACTTCCTTCTTCGGCTGTTTATAGGGTCCGAGCTTATAGACCTTGCCGGTGATCTCCTGTACCACCCTGCGGACGTCCTCCCTGCGCTCGGATTTCTTGAGCAGCTCAAAGGCGATCTCGTAGTCGGTGTCGATCAAGAGGTAGTCGCCGCTCTCATAGGCGGTGGCTTCGGAGAACGCCGAGCCGAGGGCGTTGGAATACTGCTTGATGCTCGCGACGACCTCCGGCCACAGCGCGAAGGGCTTCGCGTTGCGGTAGATCGCGTCCATGTCGACCTGCTTGCGGGCAGGTCTTGAGGGCTGAGCGGGAGCCTCGGCAGGCTGTTCCTGTACGACGGGCTTTGGCTGTTCTACCGGCTGTTCCTGTACGGCGGGCTTTTCCGGATCGGCAGGCTTTTCAACCGGTGCGGGAGTCTCCTCTTCAGGTGTGGGAGCTTCTTCGATTGCGGGTTCCGGCTCGGCAGATACCGCAGGCGCTTCTGTTGCGCTCTCAGTGGGCGCAGGAACGACTTTCTCGGGCACGGCGACGACCGATACTCCGTTCGCTTCGATGAGTTTGAGCGCCTTTTCCAGCGCCGCTACGCGGGCATACAACGCCTCGTCGGTCTTATCAAGCTCCGGTGCGCAGAGCTTGACCATCGCCATCTCCAGCTCCGTGCGCGGTGACACGCTCTCCCGCATGCGCGTATGGGCGCGGGACAGCACATCCATATAGTAGATGATATCCGAGAGCGTCAGGTACGCCGCCTCGGCAACCGCGGCGTCATACTCGCGGTCGCTCATGACGACCAGCTCACGGGGATTACGGACGGTTTTGATCAGCATCAGCGAGCGGAAGTGGGACTCCAGCTCTTCACACAGCGACATCATATCCTTCGCGTCGCGGTAGAGCTTGTCGATGATCTCGAGCGCCTTCTGCACGTTCTTGTTGACGGTGCAGTTGGCAAGCTCGAACAGGTGTCCCTGAGCCGCAAGTCCCGCGGCGGCACGCACCACATTGGCGGTGACGTCGTCGGAGATACCGATACAGCGGTCAAAGAGCGATATCGCGTCACGCAGAGCGCCGTCGGCGATCACGGAGATCAGCAGGGCAGCTTCGTCGGAGAGCGTCACGCCCTCAAGCGCGGCGATATGCTGCAGCCTTTCGCTGATATCAGCAGGGCTGATGCGGTGGAAATCAAAGCGCTGACAGCGCGAGAGGATAGTGTCGGGAATCTTGTTGACCTCGGTGGTGGCGAGGATGAACACCACATGAGCGGGCGGCTCCTCCAGTGTTTTTAAGAGGGCGTTCCAAGCGTCGCGCGAGAGCATATGCACCTCGTCGACGATATAGACGCGGTACTTCGCCTTGGCAGGCGCAAAGGCGACCTCGTCGATGATGCCGCGGATGTCGTCGATACCGCGGTTGGACGCGGCGTCCATCTCCACGACGTCGAGGATCTCGCCGCTGTCGATGCCGCGGCAATTCTCGCACTCGCCGCAGGGATCGCTGTTCTGCAGGTTCAGACAGTTGACCGCCTTCGCGAGAATCTTGGCACAGGTGGTCTTGCCGGTGCCGCGCGATCCGGTAAACAGATAGGCGTGATGAACACGGCCGAGGCGCAGCTCGTTGCGCAGGGTATCGGTCACATGCTTCTGACCCACAACGTCTTCAAAGACGGCAGGGCGGTATTTGCGGTACAATACCTGGTACATCTCATCACTCCCGGACAGAAAAGTAAAACGCAAGCCGCAGCCTTGCGGCTGTCAACATAGATAAGTGAACGACAGACTTACTGCATCGCATCTCCGAATCCGCTTAATGCTGCTCGTTCCCACGCCTGACATGATTCACAGCCGGAAATCGCACAGGGCCTGTCGCTCGCTTATCTACGCCTGTTACGGCTTGCGAACATTGGGGTAAAAGGATTTGGATCACAATTGGGTTCAATTCCATTTACCACGTCATTATAACATACCATCTATATAAAAGCAAGGTTTTCACGAAATTTTTCGCCCATACGAAGTCACCGCATATTTCGGCAGGATCCCCGCGCTTTCGGTTGACAAAGCACGGTGGCTTCCTGTATACTGGTGTTATCAAGAACCCACGGAGGGATAACATGAACCAGCGTGAACGCATGCTCGCGGGACTGCCGTACGACTCCTTTGCGGACGGACTGCTTGAGGACAGGACGCGCGCCAAAATTCTTTGTAAGAAAATTAACGAGAGCGCCGTTTATGACATCGACGATATCAAGAAGCACCTTCACGAGCTGCTCGGCGGTCACAAGGAGACCTACTTCTTTGAGCCGCCGTTTCGGTGTGACTACGGCTTCAACATCACGGTCGGCGAGAATTTCTATGCCAACTACAATTTCAGCGTGCTGGACTGTGCGAAGGTCACCATCGGCGACAATGTGCTGATCGGACCGAATGTGTGTCTTGCGACGGCGGGACATCCGATCCATCATCTGTCGCGGTCGAAATACGAGTACGCCTTCCCCATCACCATCGGCGACGGCGTATGGATCGGCGCGAACGTGGTGGTCAACCCGGGCGTCACCATCGGCGAGGGATCGGTGATCGGTTCGGGGTCGGTGGTCACAAAGGACGTCCCCGCGGGTGTGATCGCGGCGGGCAATCCGTGCCGCGTGATCCGCGAGATCACAGAGAAGGACAGGACCTGCTATTACAAGGACATGCCCTTTGACGTTGAGGATTATTGAGAAAGCAGAAAGAGCAGATGACCTCGGTCACCTGCTCTCTTTTTATGTATTATAATCCTTTTATGTATTATAATCCGCGACTCCTTGCCGCTTCGCGATACCTTTCCGTAGGAGCATTCCTCAGCCGGAAACAGCTCCCCTCCGTCGCTTCGCGATACCTATCCGTAGGGGCGACCATTGGTCGCCCGCGGGTAGGAACGTTTCATCCCTATCTACGGTTTCAGAAATCATCATCGTCCGTCATTCTCGGGACGATGTAGGCATCGTCCCCTACGAACCCCGGCTTACCTGATACTTTTTTCAACAAGCTACAAGGGCAGTCGCATGCTTTATGCGTCTGCCCCCTATTTTTATGTATTATAATCCGCGGATGCGTGTCGCCAGACGGCACATCTCGTCATAGTCGTAGCCGCCCGCAAGGGTCATCTCGGAACAGTCTTCGCTGAAGGTCAGCGTGCCGTCGAGCTTCTCGCCGTCGAGCGTCAGATAGCATCCTGCGCCGCCGTTCTGCTGCAGCACGCCGGACGTCATCGCGTCGAGCGTGAAGTGCAGCGCACAGTCCTCATCGGTGCTGCCCGAAAGGGCAAAGGTCGGGATCGCGCCCTGATCGGCGAGCATCGTATCACCCGACATTAGCTGAAGCTCACAGTCAACCGGCGCCCATTCGAGCTGTACCGGCTTTTCCTCGGGCGGGACAGTGTGAAGCTGGGTCCCCGCCTCGGTCGCGGGCTGGGTCGCTTTATTCTCGGTCGAGCCGCCGCACGCCGCCGTGATCACAGCGAGCGCGGCGACCAACAGTATCGTCAGTAATCGTTTCATCTCATCACCTGCGTTTGTACAGCTCCAAAGAGCCTGCCTTTCCTGTCATATCATAGTCGCTGCCCATAATGGATCTCAGCTCCGTGGTGTCGTAGCGGGTATCCAGCAGATAGTAGTCGGTGTCGTTGCCCATATCGCGGAGACTGTCGTAATTGTGCATGATGATATACACGCGCTCGACATGATAGAGGTGCGGTGCGACGCTCGACGACGCCGTCACGCTCGCGTCGGCAGGTACGGATGCCGCGAGAGCCTCCATCTCCTCGAGTCCGTTCTCACCGTAGGCGGAATCCATCTGTTGATACATCGACACGTTGCGCTTGATCTTCGGGAATACCAGCGCGGTGGACATCACCAAGCACATGATGACCGCCATGATCACGACCAGTCTGCGGCGATCGGTCTTGAACTGAATGATCGCGAATACCGCCGCCATGAAAATCAGCGCGGCGATGCCGTAGGTGTACTGGAAGTCAACGTCGGACTGATAGATCCAGCTCTGCATGATGTTGATCGGCAGGATCGGCAGGATCAGAATCAGCGCAGAGATCTTCTTGTTCATGAACGGCGCGAACAGCACCGGTGCGAACATCCACATGATGAAGGGGATCTTCTCCGCCTTGAAGCACTGTTTGATCAGGTAGCCGACGTCAAAGAAGATGGTTTTGAAGACGGAGCCGTAGGTCTGCTGACCGTTGACGAAGTAGTCGGACAGACGTCCCATCATGACGCCCTCGGTGCCGACCGAGGCGACGACGTTGTTGGCGATGATGAAGTAGACGATCGCCATCACGAGCATCCCCGCGCCGCGCAGGAACTCCTTGCGGTAGATCATCACGAACAGCGCGATAACGATCAGATAGATCGCCGCGTCCTCCTTGACCGACAGAAGCAGCAGCGAGAACACCATCGTCCACAGCGTTCGCTTCGAGATGATGAAGTAGAACAAAAAGAGGATGATCGTCGTCAGGAATTTGTTCTCGTGGAAGTCATAGAACGTGCCGTTCATCAGGCACGGATAGAAGATATAGATCAGCTCCAGGGCGAGCGTCATCTTGCCGGAAAGTCCCAGCTTGCCCGCGATCAGCCATACGGCGAACACGCCTGCCGCCGCAACGCCCGCCTGCAGATAAAACAGGTAGATCGGCGAGCGGAAGATCCAGTAGCCCGGCAGGAAGAGGTAGAAGATCGGCGAGAAATGCACGCCGAAGTGGGACATCATGTGCGAACGCTCGAGGGTGGTCTCGGGGATACCGGAGACCGCCATGCGCTCATACATCTGGGCGAAGATGCCGAAGTCGAACGCGTGGTTATTGAACGAGCGGTACTTCAGCGAGGTGTAATAGCCGAAGACGATGGTCGCGACGAGGAAAAGCACACACGCGATGATCAGGGTGATCTTTCGGTCGATCGAAATGCCCGAGATACCGAGCTTGTCGTCCCTGACGAGCCATTTGACGATGATGAAATCCACCACGCCGACGCCGATGCAGAAGAACACATAGCTGATATTGGCTTGCACCCACGCGTTCTGATCGCTGCCGTATGCGGTCGCGGCAATGATCTCGTTCGAAGGATAATTCGCCGCGAACAGCACCGATACCGCCACCGCCGACATGAGCAGCGCCCACGGGATGATATAGCGTATCCGCGTGAAATAGGTCACACAGAGCATCGCGATGAATGCAACGACCGTAATCACAAAGAACAGCGGGAAGTTGATTTTCGAATAGTATTCCTGATAAGCGGAGAATGTGCCGTTTCCGATCAGGACGTAGATATAGGAGAACATCAGCGAGGCGACCAGCGCCGCGACGATGCGCTCTACGGACAGGCTTCGGTCATCGAGAACTGTCGAGAACTTTTTGAGCCGCACCTTCATGTCCTGTAGTTTCTGAGGCAAAATACTCCCTCCTTTTCCGCCGCAAAGCGGCTGTTGTCAAATACAGGTTTATTGTATCACAGACGGTCGTCCGGAACAAGTAGTATTTTTATGAATCATGCGCCGTCATGCCCTTTGCGATTGCCTCGCGCTCGGCGGACAACTCGCGGTACAGCTCTGCGGCGGTGAACTCGAGGTTCGAGTCGGTCTTCATCGCCTTGAGCGCGACGGTGACTTTGTTGCGGCGCAGCTGGGAAAGCAGGATATCCAGCATCCCGCCGATATCGACAAGATAGAGCATCTCGCCGTCGAAGTCGGCGTTCAAGTCGACCGCGCCCTCGTCGGACAACCCGAGGATGGTTTTCATCCTGCATCCGAAATCGGACTTGTCCACATCGCGTGCGCCGATGAACAGCTTGCGGCAGATGTTCTTGATCTTGATACCCTTGCTGTCGGGAATATTGAAAAGCAGTATTTCAGCCATGTTATCTCTCCTTATAATTCTTTAACAGAAATATTTGCAGTGTTCAGGAGCTTCTCTACCTTCGCTTCGGTGCTAAAGCCCTTGGATGCGCCGTTGTGTCCGATCTTCAGCGCCGCGAATACCTCGGCATGCTTTAATGCATCGAGAGGCGTACAGCCCTTTGCATAATAGTGCAGGAACGCCGAGAACAGCGCGTCGCCCGCGCCGACGGTGTTGACCACCCTGACGTCTTCACACGCCGAGAGGTGATACAGCCTGCCCGCCGTGCCGTCGAACAGCATCGCGCCGTCACCGCCCATACCCAGCACGATGATGCGGTTACCATAGCGGTCACGCAGTCGGCGTACAAAGTCCTGCGGATCACAGGGGAGCTTTTCGTCGCTGAGGAACAGGATGTCCGCATTCTCCATGAAATCGCGGTTGTAGTCGTCGTCGATGTCGCTCAGCACATGCACATCCGTCGCGGTGGTGATTCCCCACTCCCGCGCCGCCTTGATCAGCTCTCGGTTGAAGTTGATGTTGCAGATCGCCGCAAGATCGCTCGCCAAGAGCCTTTCATGGACGGCTTCGGGACCGATCCGCTGTTCCTGGATATCCTTGAGGTCACAGTAGATCTGCCGCCTGCCGTCGGGATCGTAGAGGACGACCGAGGTCGGCGTGCTTTGCAGGGTACGGGAAATGCCGTCGGCAGAGATTCCGTCGCGGCTGAGCTGTGTCAGTACCCTGTCGCCCTCGTCATCGCTGCCGAGAAATGACAGGAGATGCACCTCGTCTGACAAGGTGTGCAGCGCCTTCGCGATATTATAGCCCACACCCGACACCGCAGAGTTGACCCCGAAGAACGGATAGTCGATGGGATAGTAGTTGATGGGAAACCCCCTCACCGCAACCGTTGTTTCAATGTTCAACAGTCCGGATACTGTTATTCTCATATGATTCTCCAAAAGAATTATAAATGATTATCCGCTGTCATATCGCGCTCCATCTTCCTACTGCTCAAATACAGCACGAGGAAGATCGTAAACACAAACACGACCGTCAGCGCGATATTCACGAGCATCACCTCGCGGAAAAGGAACATCAGCACGGCGAACACGACCGCGAGGATCACCATCCGAATGACGAAGCCCTTGGTCATGTGGCATCTGCGCTTGGCGTAACGCGAGGTGGCGAACAGGAACGCGAAGTAGATCAGGATCGAGCCGACCATGAACGAAATCTTCTCGATCAGGTTGATATCCTCGTCACGCATGAATTCGAGCGCCGAGGTGATATTATTCAGCGAGAAGATCAGGAAGATGTGGATGAACATATAGGAAAGACCGTTGGTCTGGCGTTCGCGGTCGAGCATATGATCATAGATGACGCCGTAGCTGAGGAACAGCCCCACGACGATCAAAAAGCCCATCAGCGCGAAGTAGATATCGCGCACGCTCATATTGCCGTCAAAGTAGGTCGCGATCGCGATGATCATCTCGCCGAAGGTGAACACGACGTACAGCATCGCACGCTCGGAGAGATGCTCAAAGTCCACGCGGGTGATGCTCTTGTCCCTGCCGGCAAGCATCACCGAAGCGATACCGAACAGGATCGCCCCAAGCGAAGTATAGGTCGAGCCGTTCAGCTCGAATTCAAGCATAGCGAGCGCGACGAGAGCCGCCTCACAGAACAGGATGATCGTCATGCGGGTGATGCGCCTCGTCTCAACGGCGTCGCCCTTATGGTGGCGTCGCTCGATGAGGTACTGAGCGCCGATGTTCAAGAGGATCAGCGCCCACGCGATATGGTACATGGTGTGACCGTTCTGCCAGTCGGAGCGTGTGCCAACCGCCAAAAAGTACATCAGGAACATGTTGATAAACAGGAACACATGATCGCGAACGCTGTGTCTGCCGTATCCGTTGATATAATAGGTGGTGTAGTTCCAGATCTGGATCACCGCCAGCGTACAGATCGCATACATCACGAACGCCGAAAAGGTGATGAAGCCGTTCTCGGTATGGTGCAAAAGGGCGTTATTCCGCCCGATGATAAAGACGAAGATCAGATCGTAGATCAGCTCGACGTACTCGACCTTCTTCTCCTTTTGTTCCAGAAATTGCTTGACCATCTTCTCACCTGCCCTCAATGCTCGGCGATGCCGAATACGCCGGATACGGCGTCGTTTTCCTCGATCCTCTCCCCCGTCAGCTCAGGATAGGCGATCAGCGGCGCGGGATCATCGCGGAACTCGCCGATGATCTTCTCCATCCAAATCATCGTGTACCAGCGTCCGAACTTGCGACCGCAGTTGAAGAACGTGCCGCAGGTAGAGAAGCCCAGCTTCTCGTGGAATCTCGGACTCGCATCGGTAAGGTAGGGATCCTCGCCCTCGGGCTGTGCAATACAGGCGTAGACGTTGGTGATCCCCATGCGGGCAAGCTCGCCGATCAGCGCATTGTACAACATTGTGCCGCAGCCCTCGTGCCGCCTGTCGTGCCTGAGATAGATCGTCGTCTCGGCGGAATAATCATAGGCAGCTCGCTCACGGAACGCATGGGCGAATGCAAAGCCGACGACCTCCTCCCCATCCGTCAGGCACAGATAGGGATAGCGGCGGCGATAGTAGCGAATGCGCGCGGCGAATTCCTCGACGCTCGGCGCGCTGTGTTCAAAGGAAACCGCCGTGTTCTCCACATACCATCGGTAGATTTCGAGAAGCTCTGCGGCATCGGCGGGAGTCGCGGTACGGATTGTATACTCAGCCATATGATCGCTCCTTTTTTCATATATCAACATGATACAATTATTCGGCATTTATTGTCAAGCATATCGCAAAAAACATCACGCTCAAACCCGACCGCTCATATGGATAGCACAAGAAAGCGCGCTCTGCGCGCGTTTCGTATAGCCATCGCCCGCTGTTTCGCAGCAACAAACTATAAATCTTTTTTCATATGGTACGAGTGTTGATAACGGACTTATTAAGAATACAGATTTTATCGGCAGTTGCACACATTTTCTGCTCGTACATTTGAGATTTGTTTAATTTCTACCTAAATTTTAAATATATATACAATTAATCGATAATTATTTAAAATGTAGCTATTGACTAATGAGTTTTTTCGTGTTATCTTACAATCACACGATAGGAGACCCACTCTGATTGGATGTCAAAGATAATGAACGCTGTCGATAAGGAAACCACGTTTGCCTACTGGAATATGATCCGTGGAGTCGTTTCGCCGATTGATTACATCACCGCCACCGTGCTAATAAATGAGGTTAGGGGTCAAGTCCAGGAGCGGACCTGCGACGAGACACCTGAACAGGTTTACAGCATTCTTCTTTAAGCTGCAGACAGCATGGGTGTTCGGAACCCCTTCCCTGACAGGGAGCGTTTCTTCCTTATCTATAATGAAAGCAAGAAACTGAGCCGGATGGATTGGGAAGGTGCTATCGCGCAAGAGGCAGCCGGGTCAAGAATGCCGGTTCTCCCCACGGCGCTGGTGAAGGTATATGATGAGCGTTTCTCCATCAAGCCCGAGACCGTACTAATTGCGGAGGCTGAGAAGTTTGTTCCAAGCACTTTAATCATATAGTACAATAAATTGAAAGTTTGTACTCACTCGGCGGGAGGCCCTGCTGTCATTGACAGCTGCAAGGAATGAATATTGGGAGTGACAATCATGGCATGTTTATTTGGACATAAGTGGGAAGGCTGCAAATGTACGAAGTGCGGGAAGATGCGCGACGAACAGCATGACTGGAACGGCTGCAGATGCCGGAAATGCGGCAGAACACGGAGTGAAGGGCACGATTATATCTATAGGCAGAGACGGAAAAACGTACTCGGCCAGCAAAAGCTCTGGTGTGAGGGAGAATGCAGGCTCTGCGGAAATACCATCGATATTGAGCATGATTATCAGCCAACCGGCAAGAAGTGTGTTCTGAAATGTACACGGTGCGGCCATACAATTGAAGCACATCACTTCCAACCTGTTCCGGGCATATGTGCGGATATTTGCAGCGTTTGCGGTGAAGAGCGTGATTATACTAAAATTGCTCTGAATGATACTGAGACGATCCAAAACCGTGAAGCAGCTATTTTGAGACTGAAAGAAGCTGACATGATTCCGGACGAATTGAAGAGGAAGTGTAAAAAAGGAGATCACCTTTGGAAGGTGAGCAAAGAAAACCCACAACGGTTTCAGGGCGGAGCCTCTTCAACCGAGTATACCTGCGTGTTATGTGGAAAGAAAAACGTCGAGGTAGATTGGGGCGATTGAGCCTTGATTCTCAGACAGTCTGACCATGAAATGAAACCGACGATGGAACGATTCCGCCCACGATATGGCGGCCAAAGGGTTTAGACGCTGATTCGCAAGGCGGTGTGATGAGAGCCCGGAAAAAGCGAATCGCTGTACGAGAGGAGAATAGATATGGGACTTTTCGAGCCTAAATGGATGTCGGATAACCGGGCCAAAGCACTCAAAGCGGTTGAGAAGATCACTGACCCTCAAAAGCTGGCAGAGGTAGCTGTTAATGCGAAAGATCAGGTTGTTGTAAGCAAAGCCATTGAGCGTATACATGAAGAGGCAGTTTTGGCCAGGATCGCACTGGGAAATTCGGATAACCGGGCCAAAGCACTCAAAGCGGTTGAGAAGATCACTGACCCTCAAAAGCTGGCAGAGGTGGCTGTTAACGCGAAAAATCATGATGTTGTAAGCAAAGCCATTGAGCGTATACATGAAGAGGCAGTTTTGGCCGGGATCGCACTGGGAAATGCAAATTATTATTCTATTAAGAAAGCTCTTGAGAGAGTTACTCACGCAGACCTGTTAATGCAAATCGCAGATGAAGCAGAGAACAATTGGGTGCGCATATCAGCTCTTTCCATTCTTACCAAACATAATCATAATCTCGATCTGATGCCGTATAAGGATCTCATCGAAGTGTGCGTGAAAGCCGGTAACATGGAAGCTATCAGCCTGTGCACAGATCGAGTATTCCTTGAATCTGTATACCAACTCAAGTATTCTAAGTGGAATTGGAGAATCAAAAAGAGTTTCAAGGAACGCATCAACCAGCTTACACTGGATTATATCCGGGACATTCAGCTTCCGAGTGGGCTAAAACAATTTGTCGCCCGAGAAAATTTTTGGTTTTATTCCGATGATGTTCGCAATGCTGCTCAGAGCAAACTAAACGCCATGATCCTGAGGGAAAATGCTTCTCAGGAGGAAGTGTTCAAGGCTGTATTGCTGTATCCGGAAATTATAAGTGAAGCGCTCTCACGTCTTTCCGATCCGGAACTTCTGGGGAAGCTCGCCCGCAATACGCTGTTTTCACTGGAAACCCGTGTTCAGATTGCAGAAAAAGCCGGTATCGGCAATCCGTTTGGCCGACGCACACTTGTCTGCCCGAATTGCGGAAAGCCGGCTGTCTACAGTGAAATGTATGAATCCATTGATTCTTGGCAAATTGAAAAGGAATATCTATGCAGTGAGTTCAAGCAGGGGTGTGCTTCGTCGGGACCAGATAATCCTTTAGATGCATTTGTGATCGGTGACGGAGATATCAACTGGAAGGGCGAGCTAATATTTATTTGCCCGTCATGCGGCAAAATACGACTGAGCAGTGGCAAGGATGATGCATCTGCTTTTCAGAAGCCCTGCGACTGTGGCTGTGAAGAAAGACCCATCCCGGTAGAGTATCATTTTGGCGCATTTTGAATAACCTGTTGTGAACAGATTTGCGCAGAGCGCTTCTTCATTCTTCGTGAAGAGGCGCTCATTTTTCCCTGTATGCACAATCGTGTGCGGGTTTGAACCCAACGATAGTGAACCCAGGCTGTTTTGGGTCAGCTTGGGTTCATCGTGTGCTTGTATCAATTTGCCTCGGAAGGGGGATGTTGTCTTGCAAATTCTGTCTTTCGTAGCTCAAAACGAGAGAGAAAACATTCGAATCCGTCAGGCGGAAGGAATTGCGGCTGCAAAAGCAAATGGAGTAAAGTTCGGGCGTCCTGAAAAACCTCTACCTGAAAATTTTTCAGAAGTCCATCAGGCTTGGCGAAATAAAAAAATGACACTTCAACAAGCAGCAAAAGCTTGTGAAATGCCAGTTGGAACATTCTATTCTAAAGCGAGAAGAATTGAATCTGCTCCTGCATGGAAAAATCACAAAAGAAAATGAGTGTTGATAACTTAAGTCCGTTATCAACACTCATACTGGTGGGAGAGGGTGGATTCGAACCACCGAAGTCACTGACAACAGATTTACAGTCTGCCCCCTTTGGCCACTCGGGAACTCTCCCATATTCTTTTGGAGCTGGTGGACGGACTCGAACCCCCGACCTGCTGATTACAAATCAGCTGCTCTACCAACTGAGCTACACCAGCACTTTTCACCAGCACTTTTTCGTGCTTAGTTATAATAGCATACCGCGCGATTTTTGTCAACAGTTTTTTCGAAATCGTCGCAAAAATTAATATTCCCGAGATTTATTCAAACACTATCAGTGAGGTGTTGTTTTGGAACCGGTTTTGAAACGAATACGGCTGTACAAAAAGCTGTGGCTCATCTATGCGCTGAACGTCGTCGACTGGATCTGCACCGTTGTGCTGGTTCACAGCGGCAGATTCTACGAAGCCAATCCCCTGATGCGGTCATCCATCGGCGATGTATCGGCAGGGTTCTTTGTCAAATGCGTGCTGTCGGCGGTCGTCGTGATGCTGCTCGGCGCGCTCATTCGGATGCTCAGCGGGAATGAACTGAGGATCGCCGACTGCTTCATCGCGTTCTGTCTGGTATTCTATCTCACGATCGATCTGGATCATGTGATCAATTTCATACTGTTGTTTTTTCAAAATTCCCCTTGATATCTCCGGAGCAAAAGTGTATAATAGCGTTACTGACCGCCCGTGGCGCAGCTGGATAACGCAACGGATTCCGATTCCGGAGAACGGGAGTTCAAATCTCTTCGGGCGGACCAAAAAACGCTCATCGCATTTTGCGGTGAGCGTTTTCTTTGTGGATTATCCGTTGAGCGCCAAAACACCTGTGTTGAGGTAGGTTGCAAAGGCGACCCATATGATATAAGGGATCTGCAGATAGGCGGCGGTTTTGCTGACGCGGCTGAAATAGATCGTCATCGCGATGATCAGCACGAGGAGCAGTATGATCCAGATCAGCGCGAAGAGATAGTCCTCGCGGTTGAAGAAAATAATGCTCCAGAAGAAATTAAACATGATCTGTGCAAGGTATAAGCCGATCGCGATGCTCCTGTCCTTGCCGCGCGTATTCAGCGAGACCAGCGCCGCGCCGTAGCCCATCAGCGCATAGAGGATCACCCAGACGATCGGGAACAGGATCGCCGGAGGCGAGAGCGGCGGCTTGATCACCTCGTTTTTATAATGCTCCATGGCGTTCATGGTCAGGAGTCCCGAGGCGAGTCCGATCGCTTCGGTCGCGACGATCCAGCCCACAAAGGTTTTCCAATTTTTCTTAAACATAGTATCACCCAAAAATAGGGTATGCAGACAACGCCGGCATTATGCAAAAAATGCTTCTCGTCGAGAAGCATTTTCAGTTAGTCGAAAAAGATGAATGAAAGTGCAGTCCCCCTTGTCTAAAGGGGGATATATCAATCGTTTGAGCGAAGCGAGTCACTGAGAGCGAACATGTATAATCCCTCCGAGTTCGCCTACGGCGAGCCCACCTCCCTTTAGTCAAGGGAGGCTTTTATACTAAGTAGCAATAAAAAGCTTTAAAAAGATATTAGCGGAGAATTTCGCAGAACAAGGCGGAGGGCGCAGGCAGGCTGGCGCCTGTCAAGACTGACAACGCAGTTATGCGGAATTCTCCGCAATAGATATTAAAGTGTT
>JAFSRK010000187.1 GCA_017446165.1 Ruminococcus sp. | reverse complement strand
GGGATTGCGCTCGGCGTAGCCAAGCTCCTGCGCGAGCTTCAAAGCCTCGTCAAAGCCCATGTTCTCGCGGATCATCTTGGTGAGGATGAAGTTGGTGGTGCCGTTGAGGATGCCGGCGATCTCGCTGACGTTGTTGGCGACCAGACACTGGTTCATCGGGCGGATGATCGGGATACCGCCGCCGACAGACGCTTCAAAGAGGAAGTTCGCGTTCTGTTCGGAAGCGATCGCGAGAAGCTCGGCGCCGTATGCCGCGACCAGCTCCTTGTTGGAGGTCACGACACTCTTGCCCTTTGACAGGCACTCCTTGACGTATTCATACGAGGGATGCAGACCGCCCATCGTCTCGACAACGATACGAACCTCGATATCGTTCGCGATATCCTCGAAGTTCTTGGTGAAGCGATCGGCAAACGGAGAATCCGGGAACTCTCTGAGGTCGAGGATGTGCTTTATGTAGATCTCTTCGCCGACTGCGGCAAAGAGCTTCTGCTTGTGAGTGTAGATAATCTCGGCTACGCCGGAGCCGACGACGCCGTGACCCATTATCGCAACAGGTATCATAGTGATCAACCTTTCTGTTCAGTAGTGAATATTGGATAGAATGACTTGTGGATCATTGGGGATTATTCAGGATGTGCGGAGAGTGATCGAGATGACGGTGGCGGGCGTGAGCTTATGTTCCGCCGTTGCCGCCTTCACCGCCGCCGCCTTCGCCGCCGCTTTCGCCGCCGCCTTCGCCGCCGCTTTCGCCGCCGCCTTCGCCGCCGCTTTCACCGCCGCCTTCGCCGCCGCCGCTTTCGCTCGGGGTCTCGTCGCCGCCGCTTTCGCTCGGAGTCTCATCGCCCGGAGTGGTTTCGATGGTTCCGGTCGCGGCAGAATAGCTGGGCGTTTCGGGCGCGTAGGTCGCGTCGCTGTCATAGGTGGCTTCTTCGGTCGCGCCGGTGGCTTTGGAAGTACCGGGGTTTGCCAGCGCGATGTGGTTGCCGGTGCAGTAGTCGGGCATGTCGCCCGCGGTAAAGTAGCCGGTCGCCGTATCGGAGCAGAAGGACGACGCCAAGAGACCCGAGCCCTTGCAGTAGGTCGCCTCGATGATGGTGTCGGGCATCGTGAACTCGCGGTATTCCTTATCAGCGAGATAGTTCGCCATGACGCTCTTCCATGTAAGAGGTGCGAGCGCGGTGTAGGGAACGGTATCGGGCGTGTCGTAGCCGATCCAGCAAGCCAGCGTGCAATAGGGAGACGCGCCGACGAACCATGCATCGCGGTCATAGTCCGTGGTACCGGTCTTGCCGCAGATGTCCCATCCGTCGATGGCGGCATAGGACGAGTTGGTGTGGGTCGAGGTGTCGACGTTGTATTTGAGAACGCGGTTCATTTTGTACGCGGTCTCTGCGGTATAAGCCTCGATAGGCGTGTTGTTGCGGTTATCCAGAATCGGCGTGCCGTTCTGGTCGGTGACGTAATAGTAGGTGTAGGGTTCACAGTAAAGTCCGCCGTTGCCGACATATTCGATCGCCGCCGCCATCTCGCGGACGGTGACGCCGCCTTCCATACCGCCCAGCGACAGCGCACCGACATAGTCGGCGTCGTTTTCGTCGAGGTTCTTGAAGCCGAGGTTGGTGACCGCCTGATTGAACGCGTCGTGGGTGCCGACAAGTTCCATCGTCTGGACAGCCGCGGCGTTGGATGACCACGAGAGCGCCTCGGGCATGGTGACGTAGTTGAAGTAGCCGGAGTAGGCGTTGGGCGGGCCGGAGACCCAGCCGCCGTAGCCGTCGGTTTTCCATTTTTCGATCGGCTGGTCGGTGACCACCGAGGAATAATTGTAGATGCCGGCGTCGAGCGCCATGGGGTAGGGGATGATCGCCTTGATCGAGGAACCGGGCTGCAGCACGGACTGTGATGCGCGGTCCCAGTCGAGCGGACCTTCCTTTTCCTGTGAGGAGCCGACCGTGGCGATGACTCTGCCGTCAAAGTCGAGCATCGTCATACCGATCTGCAGATCATAGTCATAGTCGTTGTTGAATTTCAGCGCTTCGCGCTCGATCATTTCCTGCGCGTTGAGGTCCATCGCGCAGTAGATCTTCAAGCCCTCCGTGTAGAGCTTCATCGAAGCGGCAGCCTCGCTGATGTCATAGTATTTCGCGAGGTCGCGGCAGAGGTCGTAGTACATCTGGTTGATGTACCAGTTCTGGACATTGCTGTTCGAATCGTCATCGTCGTCATCCTCGTTAGAGGTAGCGCCGACAAATTCGAGGTTATCGGATTCCTTCAGCGCCGCCTGAAACTCCTCTTCGGTCAGCATATCCTGATCACGCATCGCGCGCAGAACGTTTCTGCGGCGGATCTCGTTGTTCTCGGGATAGATCAGGGGGTTCCACTGGGACGGGTTCTGGGTGATGCCCGCGATCGCGGCACATTCACACACCGAACATTGGTTGATCGGCTTATCGAAGTACAGCTCCGACGCCGCCTCGACGCCCTGACAGTTGTTGCCGAAGTTGACGACGTTGAGGTACGCCTCGATGATCTTGTCCTTGCTGTATTCCTTTTCGATGTTGATCGCGCGGAAGATCTCGCGCAGCTTACGGGTCAGCGAGACCTCGTTGTCGTCGGTGAGGTTCTTGACCAGCTGTTGGGTCAGGGTCGAACCGCCGTAGTTGTTCGAGCCGGATACCAGCGCAAGCACTGCCGAGCCGGTACGGTACCAGTCGACGCCGTTATGCTCCTTGAAACGCTTGTCCTCGATCGCAATGATCGCATCGACCATCGCGGGCGGGATGTACTTGTCCTCCGCGTCATAGGTCTTGGTCTTGTCATAGAGGTTGACCCAGATGCGGTTCTCGGTGCCGTAGAGCGTCTGGTAGGGTTCCGTGCCGAATTCACCGGTGTTCGGATCCGCGACATAGATGAACGAGCTTTGGTTCAGCGAGCGGGCAGTCAGGTCGATACCGGTCGGTTCGTTGGCGATGTTGAAGATGAAGATGCCGAGCGAGATGCCGACGATGAGTCCGGCGATCGCGCCGATCAGCAGGATGGTGGCAAGTATCCGTCCCAGCCCGCCGAAGAACGTTTTGACCCCCGAGGGACTCTTCGGTTGGAAGTCAATTTTATCGGTATATTTACTGATGTCGGTTTTTCTCATGATCCGACCTCCTGTCGTTGATGAAGCACGGCGTTAGAGCCGCTGCACATATACACTTGAATTATACCACTTTCAGGCAAAAAAATAAATAACTTTTTATAAAAAGACAGAGATTTTTCACAAGAAACCATCGTCAAAAATAGGAATAATACCTAAATTTCGCGCCATGCTAAGAATGAGGTGAAGATTGTGAAAAAATTGATCGGCATCACGGGCGTGATCCTGCTCGCATATGTGATCGCGACCTCGCTGATCGCGCAGGACGGTCGGGGAGCGCTTTCGGCGAGCGCGGATATCGCGGCGACCGAGAGCGGCGCACTGTATACCGCGCGCGAGGAGGACGGAAGGATCGTGATCTATGCGGGCAGCACGGCGCTGCTCAGAACGGATACGCAGGTCGCCGACCTGCCGAAGATCGATCGGATGCGCCTGCGCGACGGCATAGAACTATTTTCTGATAAAGAATTAAAACACTTTATGGAGGACTATTGCTCATAAGAGCGAGCCTTCATAAGCAAGGGATCACGAGACACCAAAATTCTCCGGCGCAGAGGATCATGAGATACCTAAGAAAGCCTCCGACATTCGGCGTGCCGGAGGCTTTTCGCTATAACATAATTTACCTAAACCACCACAGCAGATCCGCCGATACACCGTTCTGACAGCTGACAAAACCGCCATAACAGAATCTCGACGGCATCATGCCGAAAGCAGCAACACCATAACAAAATCCGCCGACAGATTTCTCTGCCGGCGGATCGCTCGGTAAGATGAACTTACTTGAGACCCTTCTCGTAGGACTCGATCATTTTCTTAGACGCTTTGCCCGTACGGCATGCAGGTTTTATGAGGGTTTTTGTGATGTTTTCGCCCATATTGAGCTGTATCTCGAGCCGCATACCGTGATCCTCGGGATAAACAAGTATTTGTTTAATGAATCTGTCAACAAAGCTACGGTCAAGCTCGTCCTCGCTAAGACTTTCCTCCGCAAGGGTGAGGATGGAACGGATCTGCGCGAGCTGCTTTGAGATATCCTTTCTGCCGCTCAGCTGATCGGTGATCGTTTCGATCTCCTCCTGAAAGCGTTTGATCTCCTCATCGCACTCGGCGGTCATCCGCACAAATTCACTGTCGGGGAATTGTCCGTCGATGTTCAATTGCAGGAGCTTTTGCTTTTTCTTCTGCTCATTTGCGATAGATTTAT
>JAFSRK010000186.1 GCA_017446165.1 Ruminococcus sp. | reverse complement strand
TCCGAGGGGTTCTATACGCATATTTCTACCTAAATGAGTGGCTGATCGTATTCGTACAGCGCGAGGTTCAGCTCGGTCACGCTGTAGCGGCGGTTCAATATGAAATATTCGACGATGACGTCGAATTTTGAGCTGTGCGAGAGGGCGTAGCCCGCCTTGCGCAGCAGCTCGCGCGACTCGTCGATAGAAAGCTCCAACGCTATGCAAAAGGCGACGGCGGTCGATTTCTTTGGCTTGTACTGCGGGTTCGAGCGGATCTTTGAGAACAGCTTGCGGTCGACTCCCGCGCGCTTGTAGCACGCCGAGTCCTTCATGTCCTTTTCGTCGATCTTTCTCAGTAGCATTTCCTGAAAGCTCTCGTCAAGGCGGCTGAGCGCGTCATCGAGGCTGCATGCCTGCGGCATCGGAGCCGAAGCGGTATACATCGGCACCTTGTCCATGCTGTGCCTTCTGCGAGGTGCGGCGGCTTTTCCCATGCCTGCCGCCTGTATCGGAATCGGCGTCGGTATCGGCGGGATCGCGGCTTCTTCACGGACGACCGTATCTCCTGATTCATAGTGGGTCAGGATATAGCGGTCGAGCGACGATCTCAGGTCGGGGCTGAGCGACTTTTTGAACAGCATGGTATCACCTCCGTTTTTCACAGTATAGCACAGAGAGTTGTGTTTTTCAACAAAAAAGAGCCGCTATAAAAAAGCTCCCTCTGATAAGGGAGCTGTCACCGCAGGTGACTGAGGGAGAGATAACGTTGTAAGCGGGATATAGCCTGCTGTGATACATTCAAATGCCGTATTTCAGCTTAATCCGCCCGAGCTTCTCGCCGACCGGCTTTCTGAGTAGGAGCAGGAAGCCGATGTTCGAGATCATGTACAGCACGGTGTACGGCAGCGCCGCGCCGATCGCGGTCAGATACATGTTCAGGTCAAAGCCGCCGCTGAACCACAGCACCGTCCACACATCCATGATCATCGAGTAGGCGACGCCCGCGAGCGCGCCGTAAACGAGCAGGAGCACGCGACTTTTGATCAGCGGTTTGCTCAGATACCCCGCGATCAGTCCGATCAGCCCGAAGCCGAGCATCTGGAACGGCGTCCAAGGGCCCTGACCGAAGTAGATGTTCGAGATCAGCACGCTCAGCGCCCCGCAGAGAAATCCCGACTCCGCGCCGAGATACATCGCCGTCATCACGCATACGGCGGTGATGGGCTTGAACAGCGGGATGAATCGCCCGATCACGGCGATCGCCGTCATGATCGCGACCAGCACCATTCTGCGTGAGCCGATGTTTTTCTTTTCGATGCCTGTCATGAACAGAATCAGCGCAAGGATCGCGACGCCGAACGACAGGATCAGGTAGCGTTTCTCGCCGAACGCGACCGAGCCGATGATGACCAGCGCGGGGATCAGCACAAAGGGGATGAGATAGCGCAGGAACGTTCGCGCTTTTTGATTTCGTATCACGATCATTGGGCGCCGCCTTTCATTCGTTCGATAGCGAGCGGTACGGTGTAAGCGTTGTCGAAGATTCCGCGGGTGATCCGCGATGCGGCGGTCGTATAGTAGCGATTGCCGTTCATGAAATCCGCAGTATTCTCCGTCGCCGCGAGAGCGCCGTCGAAGAACAGGGCGCATCGGTCGGCGCAGAGTGCGGCGAAGCTTACATCATGGCTGACGATCAAGAGAGTCATGCCGTCATTTTTGAGTTGTAATATCAGGTTGGCAAGGCGCTGTTTCGACACGGGGTCGAGTCCCTTGGATGGTTCGTCGAGGATCAAAAGACGCGGATTCGTCGAGAGCGCCTTGCACAGCGCGACGAGCTGACGTTCACCGCCCGAAAGGTCGTAGGGGTGACGGTCAAATAGGGGCGAGAGATCAAAGGGGAGCTTCTCGAGGACTGCCTCACACCCTTTGAGTTCTTCGCGTACCGTCGAGCGGATGAATACGCTTTCCACATCCTGCGGGAGCAGGCTGAGGTTGTCTTTGTACAGCGTGCCGTTTTTGTAATCCTTGAGGGGTTTGCCGAACAGTCGGAGCGTTCCGCTGAGCGGCTTTCTCAGCCCTGCGATCACGGACGCCGCGGTGCTTTTGCCGCATCCGTTCGCGCCGAGTATCGCGAACACCTCACCCTTGCGGACGGTCATCGAAAGACCGTTCAGGATATCGGGGGAGGTCTTCTCATAGCGGAAGAATACGTTTTTCAGCTCCAGCGCGGTCGCGGATTCCTGTTTGGGATTCAGGGAGAGATCTGCGCCGCTTTGCGGGGTGAAATGTGTTTGCAGATAACGCCGTCCCTCGCGCACGCTCAGGGGCGTTTCGTCCTTGCCGCCGCTTTGGATGAATAGCTGTGACGCCGTCGGCAGATAGGGCAGATGGGGGCTGTCGGAAGTGAGCCTCTCAGCAATGTTTTTCGGCGAATCGTCATAGACGAGCTTGCCGTGGTTGAGCAGGATCAGCCGGTCGCTGATGGGGATCAGCTCCTCGGCGCGATGCTCGGTGATGATGACGGTTACGCCGGTCTCGCGGTTGAGCTTTCTGAGCGTTTCGATAAAGCGGGAGGCGGAGATCGGATCGAGCTGAGAGGTCGGCTCGTCGAGGATCAGCACATCGGGCTGAGCTGTCATGGCAGACGCGAGGTTCAACAGCTGTTTCTGACCGCCCGACAGTGCGGCGGTATCCTGACGGTACCACGGCGTGATGCCGAAGTACGCCGCCGTTTCGGCGACGCTGCGGGCGATCTCCGACTGCTTTTTGCCGAGGTTCTCGAGGGTGAACGCCAGCTCGTGCCACACCTTGTCGGTGACGATCTGTTCCTCGGGATTCTGGGCGACATAGCCGATCTCGCACGCCGACTGTCGCTGAGTCAATTCGGACAGCGGTCGATTTCGGTAGAGGATCTCCCCCGAGAGGTCGCCGTTTTGCATCAGCTCGGGCTTTAAGAGTCGCAGGAGGGTGCTTTTGCCCGAGCCTGTCGCGCCGATGACGGTGACGAACTCGCCCTCGGCTATCGTGATATTCAGCTTGTCCAGCGCCTTATCAGCGCTGTTCGGGTATGAAAAGCTCAGATCTCGGATCGCAAATACCGCCATCGGATCGCCTCCTTTGTGTTGAGTATGATCGGCAGGAGCGTCAGCATGCCGAAGCCGATGTATCCCGCGATGCTCAGCGGGTCGCCGAGCTGCATGGTGATTGTCGGGTAATAGTCGACGTGGGATCGGGTGATCCCTCCGACAGTCAGCGCCGTAAGCGCCGCCGTGATGAGTATGAGGATCATGTCGGGTACGCGGAGCTTGTACAGCTTGAACGAGGTGCGCCGACCGACACCGTAGCCGCGCGCATCCATGCTCTCGGCGGTGATGATGCCGTTTTCGAGCGTCCATGTCATCAGGATGGACAGCACCCTCGCCCGTCCGCGCAAAGCGTCAATCAGATTGCCGTCGTCATAGAGTCCGAGCGCTTTCTGTGCGTTTTGGATCTTGCGCCAGCGGTGGCGGAGCAGCTCGACATAGCGGATCGCCATCGAGAGGATCAGCGCGAGCTTCGGCGAGAAGCGACCGAAAAGGTAAAGCAGCTTGTCGCTTGACATCGCCCCTGAGAACAATCTCAGCCAGTAGAGCGACGCGGTGACCATTGTCGCCGCGACCACGCCGTAGACAGTCGCCTCGAGGGTGAAGGGACGGTCGTTGAGATAGAACAGCACCGTCGCGCCGTTGTGGTTGATCAGCGGATTGACCGCACAAAGGACGACAAAAAGGATCAGTGAGAAGATGTGAGAGCGTGCCGATCCCTTTGTGTATAAACAAAAGCTGAGAACGGAGGAGATCAGCGAGATCATCAGGATGACGGGGTTCATCGTGAACATGGAGATCGCCGTCACGCTCAGATAGTACAGCGTGACCGCGATGGGGTTATTGTCATGAAATCGTCGCATATTTTTCCTCCTTCCTGTTTATTGTAGGGGAGGGGCTTTGAGGTGCTGTCCAAATCTTCGATTTGGTATACAGCACCCATGCAACAGCGCTCCGAGAACAAAGTGATCGGCTTAGCGCCACTGCTGTTCCTCCCGAAAAAGAGTGAATTCAGTTATCGTTTGAGGCGAGATCCTTGCCGATGTTCTTGGTATACAGCCACTCGACCCTGTCGCCGTCAGTGAGGGTACAGCTCTGGCTGCCGACGTCGGGGAACTCGCCGTTGACGCGGTACATCCAGCCCGACAGATCGCCGTATTCGTATTCGTAGAGGTATTGGATGCCCGAGATATAGGCGTTTGAATCGCTTCCGCGGTTGTCGATGCGGATGTTATAGCGCTTCGACGCTTCAAGCAGGATGCTGTAGGCGGTGTCGCCCTCGTTGATCTTGAATTCGGTGGTGTCGAGGATGATACCGTCGTCGGGGATGTGGCTGTCCTTGTCCTCCTCGTCCGAGATGGTGTCGGCGCGGATGGTCAGGGTGACTGTGCCGACCGCGTCGGTTTTGTCCCCGACCTGACGGTAGCTGTCGACAGATTCGAAGTTCGTCAGCAGGATTACGAGGATCGCGACCGCCGCGAGGATCGCGACGGCGATGTAGTGCTTTTTGTTGCGCTTTTTCAAGAGGAACAGGATGAGCGCCGTGATCAGCGCAATCAGCACCACCGCTCCGATGGCATAGGGCTTGTAGCCGCCTTTTGCGGGTTGTGCTTCGTCAGCGGTGGACGGAGCCGCCGTAGCCGACGGCTGAAAGATCCGAGCGCCGTAGGTCGCGTCGGTGTCGCCGTAGGGCGTTGTCGGCGAGGAGGGGGAGGCGTGTTGCTTTTTCTCGGTCGGTGTGACTGCGACGGTCTCCCGCCTGCCGTTTTCATCTGTCACCTCCGCGTATGGCTGTCCGTCGATGTAGATGATGTGCTGTTCCCCGATGTTCGGGGTGTTGTTATTCTGATCGTCGGTGTCGGAGATGTTTCTCTGCGGTGTGTTTTGGTTTTGCGGGGTTTGCTGTTTTTTATCG
>JAFSRK010000185.1 GCA_017446165.1 Ruminococcus sp. | reverse complement strand
CTCGATCTCAGCCTCAGCAAGGGCGGTCTTGCACTCCGGACACCAATAGACGGGCTTCAAGCCCTTATAGATATAGCCTTTGTCCGCCATCTCGGCAAAGACCTTGATCTGCTCTTTCTCAAAATGAGGGTTCAGGGTGATGTAGGGTTCGTCCCACTCGCCGATGATGCCCAGGCGCTTGAACTGCTCGCGCTGGTCATTGACATAGCCCTTGACGAATTCCTCACAGAGCTTGCGCAATTCAACGACGGAGATATCGGCAGAGGAGCCGATGCCCGCCTTGGCGCGCGCTTTCAGCTCAGTGGGCAGACCGTGGGTATCCCAACCGGGTACGAACGGCGACTGGAAGCCCGCCATGTTCTTATAGCGGACGATGAAGTCCTTCAAAATCTTGTTGAGGGCGTGGCCGAGGTGGATATCACCGTTGGCATAAGGAGGGCCGTCATGCAGTACATAACGGGGCTTGCCCTCATTCTTTTCGATCAGCTTATCATAGACCTTCTCCTCTTCCCAGCGTTCGAGGGTCTTAGGCTCAGCCTGAGGCAGACCCGCTCGCATGGGGAAATCGGTTTTCGGCAGATTAAGCGTCGCATTATAATCCTGTGACATTTTCATACACTCCAAAATGAAAAAATGGTGGTAAGAGGATCTGTCGCTCCGCGACATTATACAATTCCTCAGTCAGCTTCGCTGACAGCTCTCCTCTGTATGGATTCTGTATCCCAAATCACAGATTTGGACAGAATCTCACCTTTACCAAAGGGAGCCTAAAACACAACTATTCCGTCAGCCCGAAAAAACGAGCTGACGGCAGTGTAGAGATACTATGGTAACGCGTTGAAATTCCTTCATGAATCTTGGAATCTCTCTTCGGGAGGAGCAAGCCCCTCCCCTACAGCATTCCCTCAAAGGGAGCGGTTATCAGTCGACGTCGTAGTTGTCGCCGAATTTGAGACCGTTGAACTTGTCGGAGTTGTCGTGCTTGATCTCGACGCGAACGGTGGGTTCGTCGACCTCGGGCTTCGCGGCGGGTTCGGTGGTCTTGACCATCTCTTCCTCGACGTCTACATCAGCTTCCGCGGCGGGGATGACGTTCTCGATCGGCTCGAAGGGATACTTCTGGTCGAGTTCCTCGCGCTTTGCCTTGACGTCCTCCTCAGTGGGAAGTTCCTCGACGACTGCGAGGTGCTTCTTATACAAAGCGATGATCTCTTTTCTAAGCTGAGCGGTCTCGGCGTGGAGGGACTCGAACTTGTCCTTCTCACGCTCGGTCGCCATCTCAGCCTCGGTCAGGATGGAACGGCTCTTCTTCTCAGCGGACTTGATGATATAGGACGCCTTGTTGTTCGCTTCTTTGATCGTATTATCGGAAAGCTTCTGTGATGTGATCAGCGCGTTGCGGACGGTTTCCTCGTCCTCACGATACTGCTCGATTTTCTTGGCGAGAATACCCATCTTTCTGACCAGCTCGTTCTTCTCGGCGGTGAGCTGTTCGACAGTAGCGATAACATCCTCAATGAAAGCCTCTACATCATCGACGTTGTAAGCATTTTTACCTGCTTTGTGAAATTTCACATCTTTGATTTCTTCGATACTTAACATAGTAATGCACTCCTATCTATAACGTTTGACAGATACTCGCAGCCTGCCCTTGCGGGATAAACCGAGAATTGCTGACAAAACAAATTTACCGTATTTGCGGATGGTGACGGTCGCGCCCTCCATCAGGTTCGCCGACACGTCGGTACAGGTGACATGGTCGATCATGACCAGTTCGGATTTGATGAGCCGCGCGGCTTTTTCACGCGACAGGTTGGTTGCGGCGGCGACAAAGGCGTCGAGCCGCAGGGAGCTTAGTGTAAAGCTGAGCTTCTCGATATCGTCGGGGACGGGAAGATCCGTGATATCGGCATAGCCGATCTTAACGCCGACCCTGCCGATCTTGTCGACCTGAGTCAGGATATAATCGGCAACATCTTCGCGGGCGAATACGACCGCTCTGCCCTGCTCGCACAGGATATCGCCGATGGTATCGCGTCGAAGCCCCAGTCCCATCAGCGAGCCTAAGAAATCGCGGTGGCGAAGATCGAACTCAGGCTTGTAGGTGAATTCGAGAGGAACGATCGGAAAGCTGTATTCCTCGGCAGAGGCGCCCATCATCAGTCTCACGGCGTCGGGATAGCCGCCGAAGTAGGTGACGTCGCGCTTTAATGAGATATTCGCCCGAAGGTAGGACAGCTCGTGTTCATTGAGAAATCCCAGAAAGCGCGGCGCGCCCGTTCGCTCGGACAGCTCGATCGCGTCGTAAGCCTTGGACAGCAACAGCTTGTCCTCGGCGGTGTTATTATACCCCAAAGATCTTAGAAATAAACGCCGCTGTGCTCGAGTTCATCCAGCAGATCGTCGCCGGTGAGGTCGACGTTGTTCGGGATGATGATAAAGGTGGAGGTTGCGACCTTCTTGATCTTTCCGCGGTTCGCGTATGCGACGCCGGAGAGGAAGTCGATGATGCGGCGCGCCATATCCTTGTTGGTGTTCTCGAGGTTCAGAACGACGGTGTGGGTCTTGATCAGCTCGTCGGCGATGTTGCGGGTCTCTTCACCGAAGCGCTCGGGCTTGAAGAGCGCGACGGAAAGCTTCGCGGTGGCGCTGATGTTGACTACCTTATTGCGGCGGCTGCTCTCGCGCGCGGGAGCGATGTCGTCGAAATCATCATATCTGGATGTAGAACGGCGGGTGGTTACCTCTTCCTCCTCGGGCTGAGCCTGATCGCCGCCGTCGGAGTAGCCGTACTCGTTGTACTCATACTCGTCGTCGGGAGCGTCCCACATGCGCTTAAACTTATCTACAAATCCTGCCATCTCAGTTTCCTCCGTTTTCGAAATATTTCCTGAACTGTTTATACGTTATAGTTACGGGCGCCGAACAGAGCCGAACCGACTCGCACCATATTCGCGCCGCACTTGATCGCTTCTTCATAATCATCGGACATACCCATCGACAATACATCCATAGATATATTATCTATATTTTTTGCCTTAATGTCAAGGAAGATATGCCGCATATTATCAAAAAATTTACAAATTTCTTGTGCATTTTCACAAATCGGCGGTATCGCCATCAATCCGCGCACCTTGATCGCCTCGATCTTTCGGATCTCGTCGAGCAATTCATCGAGTTTTTCGGGCATGACGCCGGACTTGTTTTCCTCGCGCCCGATGTTCACCTCGATCAGGATATCGGTGGAGATGCCGAGCTTCTTTGAACAGCGGGAGATCTCGCTCGCGAGCTTGATCGAATCGACCGACTGGATCAGGTCAACCTTGCCGACGATCTGGCGCACCTTGTTCGACTGGAGATGTCCGATGAACTGGAGCGAAGCGCGGTCAAGGTCGTAGTCGTCATACTTCGAGAGAAGCTCCTGCACGCGGTTCTCGCCGATATAGCGCAATCCCAAGGAGATCGCGTGGTTGATCGTGGGCGCGTCGACGGTCTTGGTCGCCGCGAGGAACGTGATGTCATCGGCGGTTTTGCCGACTGACTGTGCCGCGCGGGCGATATTCTCGCATATCGTTTTGTAATTGTATTCGACGTCACTGAATGAGCTTGCCATCGAACAAATCGCCTCCTTCTACTACTACCTTGTCATAAAGCGTGATGGTTGAACCGTTGAAAAGAACTCCTTCGGCAGGGGTCTCGTTGCAGATGATATAGTCATCGCCGGAGAATTTGATGTCGACCTGTTTGAACACCAGCTCGTTGCCGTATTCGACATAGACGCCCTGGACGGTCCGGGATTCGGTGCCGATATCGTTTCCGTCATCGTCGTAATTCGTGCGCGTGACGGTATCGTCGTGGAGCGCCTTTTTGCTGACCTTGAGACCCTCATAGGTGTTGACGACGATCTCGACCGGCTCTCTGCGGACGCGGGAAATGCCGGAGTTCATATAGTTGCACTGGAGAACGACGATGGTCTGATCCTCGCCGTTTCCGGGATTGACATAAAGAAGCTTCGCGGGGATGGTCTCGGTCATCGCGTAGGGCATGCGGATCGAGATCGAATCGCTGTTACGGCTGATGTTCGCCGCCTCGTCGGAGGACACCGGACAGACGACGTACCAGTTGACGCCCTTGATGATCTTGCCGACGCAGGAGGGATCGGTGACCTCGGCAGGCTCGATCTGCTCGAATTCGGAATAGGTCAGGCGGTCGAGCTTATCCACGCCGATCGACTTCTCGTAGCCGTCGACGGAGGATACAAAGTAGCCTGCGGCAGGGGCTTTGATCGCGCCTGCGGGCTGACCGGTGGAGGATCGGAGCGATTCGCGTTCAGCCTCGAGGGCGGCGATCTTCTCGACCAGACTGCCCTGCTGACCGGTGATGACCTGCTTGCGGTAGATGGTGGTCATCAGATCGTCCTCTGCGGCAGAGATGTTGTCAAACGCGCGGGCGTTGATCTGCTTCTCGAGATAGATCAGCTTATCGTTCAGCTGATTGTTGATCGTGTCGATGCCGACGTTGACGGTCGTGGAAGCGCCGCCGAGCGACTCAAGGAAGGCGATCTTCTCGTCGATCTCCTCGATGCGGGTCAAGGCGGCGACGTCCTGCTGATTGTTGTAGACGGTGGCGATATCGCCGTCGGCGATGACCTTGTCGCCGTCGGACACATTATAGACCAACACGCCCGAAGCGGAGGCGCTGACGTATTCCTCGTCGCGCACGATGAGTCCCGTCGCCTTGACGACGTCCTCGGCGGTCGAGCGGTAGGTGATCTCGGTGGAGATATTGTTCGAGCCGAGGAAGTTGGTGGTGACAAACAGGAATACGATATACGACAGCACCAAAGCGATGCCGACGCCGATCAATATTCGTTTGGTGATAGTCTTTCTTCTTTCTGACTTTTCCATAGTGTCAGTCCTTGTTTATCAGATTCAATGCAGAGCTGAGGATCTCGTCAAAGCTCATGCAGTCGATTTCAAACCAGTGGATATCGGGATCGCGGCGAAACCATGTCAGCTGACGCTTCGCATAGCGGCGTGTCGAGCGCTTTACGTTCTCGACGCACTCGTCAAGGGACAACCTCCCCTCAAGATACGGCAGAAGTTCCTTGTAGCCGATAGCCGCGTTCGCGGTCGTGCCGCAGGAGGATGCATAGAATGCGCGTGCTTCGTCGAGCAATCCCAGATCGAGCATCAGATCCACTCGTCGGTTGATCCGCTCATAGAGGTATTCGCGGTCACGGGCGGTGAGTCCGAGCTTCACAGCCGCATAGGGGGATTCGGAGGCGGTCTGGAGGGCATTGAGCGCGGTCTGGGTCATGCCGGTTGATCGGTAGACCTCGATACAGCGAAGGATGCGTTTTGGGTTTCTGCCTGCCGCTAAGCGGTCGGCGGACTCGGGATCGAAGGCGCGGATAGATTCGAGCATGCAGTCGATCCCCTTTTCGTCAAGCTCACGCTGAAGCTCTGCGCGAAGGTTGGGGTCGGTCTCGGTCACGGCGAAATCGACGTTGCCGAGCAGAGAGTCGACGTAGAGTCCCGTACCGCCCGCGATGATCGGGAGCTTTCCCCTATCGCTGATATCAGCGATCAGTGGCTTTGCCAGCGAACAGAAGCGCGCAACGGAAAACTCCTCGGTCGGGTCGAGAAAATCCATCAGGTGATGCGGCACGCCCTTCTTCTCGTCCTCGGTCGGCTTCGCGGTGGCGATGTCCATGTGCTTGTAGACCTGCATGGAATCGGCGGAGATGATCTCGCCGTGAAGCCGCAGGGCAAGCTCAACAGACAAAGCGGTTTTTCCCGAAGCGGTGGGTCCGACAACGGCGAGAACGGGGAGCTTCGCGGTCATTGGAGTCGTCCGAACTGGCGTTCCAGCTCGCGTTTTTTGATAATGATGCAGACGGGTCTGCCGTGAGGACAATGGCGGATGTCTTCATCCTCAACCTGCTTTGCGAGGGCGATCAGCTCCTCGGGAGTATTGGTATTGCCGCCTTTGATTGCGGCGCGACAGGACACGTTGTGGTAGATCCACTCCATCTTCTCGGAGAAGATCTCTTTTTTATTTTCACTCAGATATCCTGCCATCTCGATCACCGACGGCTCGATGTCCTCGAGCGGCAGGTACTGGGGCGCGGAGCGCACGATGATCGTACCGTTGCCGAAATCGTCGATGTCAAAGCCCGCCTCGGCGAATGCCTGAGGCT
>JAFSRK010000020.1 GCA_017446165.1 Ruminococcus sp. | reverse complement strand
GGTAAAGGTGAGGTGTTGTCCAAATCTTGATTTGGGACACAACACCCATACAGAGGAGAGCTGTCGCCAAAGGCGACTGAGGGATTGCAGTATAGAGCGAAGCGACCAACCTATTTATAAGTGTTTCTCGCTTTGCTCGGTCAATTATGCAATCCTTCCACCGCTGTCGCGGTCCCCCTCCCTTTACCAAAGGGAGGCAAAAACGTGAAAGGAGGCGCTTGCTTGGTATTTTCATCGCTGATATTCTTATTCTTATATCTGCCGATCGTTTTGGCAGTGTACTATATCTGTCCGCGCAAGTGGCGTAATCTCCTCCTGTTTGTTGTCAACCTCGTGTTCTACGGCTGGGGCGAGCCGGTCTACGTCATCCTGATGGTGATCTCGACCATCGTCGACTATACCTGCGGCTACTTCATCGATAAATACCGCGAGTCGAACCATAAGAAGGCAAAGCGTTTTCTGATCGCCTCGATGGTCATCAACCTGAGCATGCTCGGCTTCTTCAAGTATTCGGGCATGGTACTCAGAACGATCAACCTGCTGCCGTTCGCGAATATCCCGATCCCGAAGCTCCCCGATCTGCCGATCGGCATCAGCTTCTATACCTTCCAGACGATGTCCTACTCCATCGACGTTTATCGCCGCGAGGCGCCCGTCCAGAAGAACGTCATCACCTTCGGCACCTATGTTTCGCTGTTCCCTCAGCTCATCGCAGGCCCCATCGTCCGCTATAAGGACGTCGCCTATCAGCTCGATCATCGCCGCGAGACCGTCGACGATTTCACCAAGGGCGTGTGTATCTTCTGCGTCGGTCTGGCGAAGAAGGTACTGATCGCGAACCAGATGGGCGCATTATGGGAGGCGATGCAGGCGACCGGTCAGAACAACGGCTGGCTGGGTGCGTGGATCGGCATCATCGCCTATTCGTTCCAGATCTACTTCGACTTTTCCGGCTACTCGGATATGGCGTGCGGTCTGGGCAACATGCTCGGCCTTGAGTTCCTCAAGAACTTCAACTATCCCTATATCAGCAAAAGCATCACCGAGTTCTGGCGCAGATGGCACATCTCGCTCGGCACCTGGTTCAGAGAATACGTCTACATCCCGCTCGGCGGCAACCGCAAGGGCTTCGGCAGACAGATCGTCAATCTGCTTGTTGTATGGTTCTTGACCGGCTTGTGGCACGGCGCGTCATACAACTTCATCCTGTGGGGTCTGTACTTCGGACTGCTGCTCGTCATCGAGAAGCTCGTGCTGAAAAAGTGGCTGGATAAGGCTCCCGCCGCCGTTCAGCATATCTACGCCTTGTTCTTCATCCTGATCGGCTGGGTGATCTTCTACTTTGCCGAGGATCAGGGCGGTATGCCTGCGCTGATCAACTACCTCGGCTCGATGTTCAGCTTCGGCGGACCCGTGATCGGCAACAACGCGCTGACTTTGACCGTCAGCTATCTGCCGATGCTCATCATCGCGGGCGTGGCGTCCACACCGCTCGGCGTGAAGCTCTACAACAAGATCAGCTCCAAGGCGTTCACTCCGGCGCTGCAGACCGTCTACTGCATCGGCGTCATGGCGCTCAGCACGGCGCTTCTGGTAGCCGGCAGCTTCAATCCGTTTATCTATTTCAGATTTTAGGTAGTTGGTAGTTGGCGGTTATTAGTTGGTAGTTGAAGGGCGGACTCCGTCCGCGATAGTATAATTGACAGTTGACAATGGACGATTGACAATTAAGGGCGGACTCCGTCCGCACCTGATTCCTATTATTTAAAAGCAAGCGTTTCCATCATTCTGCGGAAGGAGGGAGTCATATCCATGAAAAAAGTATACAAGGCTTTACCCGCGATCGTATTCGTCGCGTTCATCGGCGTGATGCTGATCCTGTTTTTGGTTCTGCCCAAGAGGGATTTCAGCGTTCCCGAGAAGCGCTATCTCGAGAAGGCTCCCGCGTTCACGCTCTCGTCGTTCTTCAAGACCGAGGACAAGGAAAGCTCCTTCCAGACGCATTTTGAGAGCTTCATCGAGGATCATACCGCGGGGCGCGACTTCTGGGTCGAGCTGTCCGCCTACTATAACCTTATCCTCGGCAACAACGGCGCAAAGGGCGTCTATCACGGCAAGGACGGCTATCTGATCAACGATCCGACCGAGACCGAAAAGTTCAGCCGCAACCTCGGCTTCATCGAGGAATTCGCCGAGCATATCGCGGGGATGAAGGTGCCTGTCACCGTAGCGGTCGCGCCGTCGACCGGCTATGTGTGCGAGGACAAGCTCCCCGATCTGCACTATACCTACCACGACGACGAGCTGTTCGCCGAGATGCAGGACACGTTCAAGACGGCAGAGTTCGTCGACCTGCGCGAGCCGCTGAAAACCGCCTACAACGACGGCAATCAGGTGTTCTACCGTACCGACCACCACTGGACGAGCTTCGGCGCGTTCACGGCATATCAGGCGCTGTCAAAGTCCCTCGGCTACACCCCGAACGACAAGAGCGCCTATGAGGTCACCTCTTATGAGGGCTTCTACGGCACGACCTACTCTACCTCCGGCTACTGGCTCACCAAGCCCGACGACATCGAGGTCTGGGACAACCCCGACAACCAAATCGACGTCAGCATCGTCGACGGCGAGACCAAGGATCAGGAGGACATGTTCTTCTACAGCCACCTCGAGGAGCCGGACAAATACCCCGTGTTCCTCGACGGCAACCATCCCTACACGGTCATCACCAACAAGAACGCCGCGACCGACGAGAAGCTGCTGGTCGTCAAGGACAGCTTTGCCCATTCGCTGGTACCGTTCCTCGCGGATCACTATGCTCAGATCATCATGGTGGATATGCGCTACTATTCCATGCCCATGCAGCCGATCATCGAGCATGAGGGCATCGACCGCGTGCTGTTCCTCTATTCCGTCGATAACCTCGCGACCGACGACAACATCGGGTTGATAGAGTGATTCGGCTCCCTTTGGTAAAGGTGAGGTGTTGTCCAAATCTTGATTTGGGACACAACACCCATACAGAGGAGAGCTGTCGCCAAAGGCGACTGAGGGATTGCAGTATAGAGCGAAGCGACCAACCTATTTATAAATGTTTCTCGCTTTGCTCGGTCAATTATGCAATCCTTCCACCGCTGTCGCGGTCCCCCTCCCTTTACCAAAGGGAGGCTTTTTCTACATATTTAAAGGTGATACTATGCTCAAACAATACCTTGAAGCCGGCAGGATCGTCGGCACACACGGCATCCGCGGCGAGATGCGCCTCGAGTGCTGGTGCAATACTCCCGCGTTCCTCTCAAAATTCAAGCGGCTCTACCTCGACGAGGGCAGGACTCAGCTGTCCGTTAGCTGCCGTCCGCACAAGAACATCGCGCTGATCACCGTCAAGGGCGTCGACACCATCGAGAAGGCTGACGAGCTGCGCGGCAAGATCCTCTACATCGACCGCGCCGACGCTCACCTTGAGAAGGGAGAGCATTTTGTGCAGGACATCATCGGGTTGTCCGTCACCGACGTCGATTCCGGCAAGGTCTACGGCGCCGTCAGGGACGTCCTCAAAACCGGCTCGAACGACGTTTACGAGATGGTCGGCGAGGACAAGAAGCTGTACTATATCCCCGTCATCCCCGATATCATCGACCGTCTGGACTTTGACGCGGGAGCGGTCTACATCCGCCCGATGAAAGGACTGTTCGACGATGAGGATTGACATCATCACGCTGTTTGACGAGATGTGCGAGAGCGTGCTTTCCGAGAGCATCATCGGACGCGCGCGCAGGAAAGGCGCCGTCGATATCCGCTGTCACCAGCTGCGCGACTTCGCCTATGACAAGCACCGCCGCGTGGACGATACCACCTACGGCGGCGGGATGGGCATGCTGATGATGGCTGAACCCATCGCCCTGTGCTTTGAGCATATCGCCGAAGAACTCGGCAAAAAGCCGCATTTCATCTATATGTCGCCCAAGGGCGAGACCCTGACCCAGCAAAAGCTCAAACAGCTTTGTGAATACGACAACATCTGCATCCTCTGCGGACACTACGAGGGCGTCGACCAGCGCGTGCTGGACGCCTATGTGGACGAGGAGATCAGCATCGGCGACTATGTGCTGACCGGCGGCGAGCTGCCGGCGCTGGTGCTGGCGGATTCACTCGCAAGGCTGCAGAAGGGCGTCCTCTCCGACGACGAGTGCTTTGAGCTGGAGAGCCACTATGACGGTCTTTTGGAGTATCCCCAGTACACCAAGCCCCACACATGGCGCGGGGCGGAGATCCCCGAGGTGCTGAACAGCGGACATCACGCGAACATCATGAAGTGGCGCCGCGAGCAGAGCGTCATCGAGACTGCGAAAAAGCGTCCCGATATGATCGAACGCGCCGAACTGAGCGCCGGGGAACGCGCCCTTGCCGAGCGCATTATCCGTGAAAATGCACAACAAAACGACAGTGAAAATGTCGAATGATATCGCTATCGGGTAATCCTCTTGTGAGTACCAAACAAATAGTTATCCACAGTTTCGTGATTTTGCACAAGAAAAAATGCCTTTGAAATTCGACAGTTATGTATCAAAACAAAATTCATTTTGCCTAGTTGACCAACCGCGTTTTCGAGGATATAATAAGTAAGCAACTTGAAAATCAATCGAAATATCTTGATAAGAAAAAGAGGGTATTCATATGTACGTTAAGGAAGTTTTAGTTCAGAACAAGGCGGGTCTGCATGCCCGTCCGGCTACTTTCTTCATTCAGAAGGCAAACGAGTTCAAGTCCTCCATCTGGGTCGAAAAGGACGAAAGAAAGGTCAACGCCAAGTCTCTGCTGGGCGTTCTGTCGCTGGGCATCATCGGCGGCACCACCGTCAAGATCTTTGCCGACGGTCCCGACGAGACCGATGCTGTCGAGGGTCTGGTCGAGCTGATCAACACCGGCTTCACTGAATAATCTTATCGCACTATACCGAGGCGGACATTTGTCCGCCTTTTTGTTTTGCAGAATTTGCGTATTGAAACGCATGCCGTTTTATTGTATCATATCCTGTAGGGGAGGGTCTTTGCCCTCCCGTTCGGAAATCATAATGGATTGAACCGGCGTTGTGATGATGACGTAGGGACGACCGCGAACAATGCACAATTGAAAAATGACAATGGACAATTGCGGGAAACGCTGGCGCGTTTTGGAATATATGCACCACTTCGTAGGGACGACCATTGGTCGTCCGCCGGTAGAGCGTTTCACCCCTATCTGCGGTTGCATATATCATCACCGCCCGTCATTCTGCGGGACGATGTGGGGGATCTCCCCTAAGGGGAGGTGTCGCGAAGCGACAGAGGGGAGCCGTCTCCGGCTGAGGAATCGTCCCCTACG
>JAFSRK010000184.1 GCA_017446165.1 Ruminococcus sp. | reverse complement strand
TCTTGATGAGATCAGAGAGTATATCGAGGAATTCGCCGACATCTTCGGTTATAACGCCGAGAAGATCATCTCGGGCGACTTCACCGTGATCGTTCCCGACAGCAAGAATCCCTATCAACAGATGTATGTTGCGAATTGAGCCGATGCTCAATTCGAGTGAATAGTGAATAATGAATAGTGAAGGGTGGACTCCGTCCACACCTGATTCCTGTTTGTATTCATGAGAAGTGAGGTTATTTTCATGACTCAATCCGAATTAGAAATCATGCAGTATATCGAGGAAGAGGACGTCAAGTTTATTCGCCTCGCGTTCTGCGATATCTACGGCGCCCAGAAGAATATCTCGATCCAGCGCGGGGAACTCAGCCGCGCCTTAGAGCATGGGATCGCCATCGACGCGTCCTATATCGCGGGCTTCGGCGGCGACTACGGCGAGGATATCGTTCTTCATCCCGAAGCGGACACCATCACCGTTCTGCCGTGGCGTCCCGAACACGGAAAGGTCGTGCGGATGTTCTGCACGCTGAGCTACTGTGACGGCACGCCCATCGAAGCCGATACGCGCACGATCCTCAAGAACGCTGTCGCACGCGCGAAAGAAAAGGGTTATCGTTTCCACTTCAAGTCGGAGCTGCAGTTCTATCTTTTCAAGACGGACGAGAACGGCGACAGCACCCATATTCCCTACGATAACGCGGGCTACATGGACATCGCGCCGCGCGATAAGGGCGAGAACGTCCGCCGCGAGATCTGCCTGACCCTCGAGCAGATGGGCATCACGCCCGAAAGCTCTCACCACGAAGCGGGTCCCGGTCAGAACGAGATCGACTTCACCTACTCCGATCCGCTGACCTCTGCGGACAACACCGTGACCTTCCTGTCGGTCGTCCGCACCATCGCGGCACGCAACGGACTGTACGCGGATTTCTCTCCGAAGCCCTTCGCCGACAAATCCGGTTCGGCGCTGCATATCACCATGTCCATCCATCATCAGTCGGGCGAGGACGTCACGGACTACGCGATCGCGGGTATCCTCAACCGTATCGGCGGGATGACCGTATTCCTCAACCCGACCGACGACAGCTACCGCCGTTTCGGACGGCTGAAAGCGCCGAAGTATATCACATGGTCGAAGAAGAACCGCGCCCAGCTGATCTCGGCACAGCTGACCAAGAACGGCAACCCCTGTTTGCAATTACGCTCCCCCGACCCCGAGGCGAATCCGTATCTCGCCTTTGCGCTGATGATCGGCGCCGCGGTGGACGGCATCGAGAACAGAGAGGCGCTTCCTCCCTCGACCGATCGGGATGTGCTGTTCATGACCGCTGAGGAACAGAGGGCGTTTACGCTTCTGCCCGACTCGATCGACAAGGCGCGAGCCTGCGCACATGACTCCGCCTTCATCGGCGCAAATCTCCCCGAAAGCGTCATCAAAGCATATTGCAGTAAATAAAGGCTCCCTTTGGTAAAGGGAGGCTATTGAAAAGAGGTGAAGGGAGTTATGGCTTTAGAACAGCGGTACTACCGCGCATTGATCGTGTCGCGATCGGAAAAATTTATCAAAGAGATCGGCTCCCTTCTCGGTGTGGAGCAGTTTGAAAGCGACGCGGTGTTTGGGACTTCTGCGGCTCGGCGAAAGCTCCTCGAGCGATCCTATGACTTTGTCATCATCAACGCGCCGCTGTCCGACGAGTTCGGCTCGCGACTGAGCATGGACGTCAGCACGTCCCCGGGGACGATCGCCGTGCTGTTCGCGATGTCGGATGTGTATGAAGAGATCGTCCATAAAACAGCGCCCCACGGCGTATTCATCATCAGAAAGCCCGCTTCCGCCTCGGTCATCAGC
>JAFSRK010000183.1 GCA_017446165.1 Ruminococcus sp. | reverse complement strand
TGGATAGATTGCACTGTAAGATTCTTCGACAAGCTCAGAATGACACTAAAAGGGGCTATCGCGTTTCTTAGTGCGACAGCCCCTTCGTGATGTTCACGGTTTCTTTTTGTAGACGATGATGACGAACTCGATGGGTGTGGTCAGGCTTTCGCACCGCGCAAGACGATCCATGCCCTCGCTCGGTGTGTGATAGTAGTAGGGCGTCATTTGGAACAGTGCGTCGATGTCCTGATGTGTGTCGAGCGTGATCTCATCTCTTACACGGATTATCTCGACGATCTGAAGACCATCCGCCTCAGGTCCTTTCTCATCGTTGAGATACGGCTTGTCATAGAGGATCTCCTTGAGTCCGAGGAGGTGATCTCTGCCGGGGATCGCCGTGAGGATCACGCCGTCGTCTGCGATGATCCTTCGAAATTCAGCCGCGTGGAACGGCGCGAAAAGATGGAACGCCGCCTTGATCGCACTGTCCCTGATCGGGATCGCCGCGATATTCGCGACGAAGAAGGTTGCGCCGCATTTACGCTTTCCGGCAAGCCGCACCATATTCTTGCTCAGGTCAAAGCCGTAGAATTCGCGGGACAGCCGTTTTGCGGCATATTCGGTATAGTAGCCCTCGCCGCAGCAGATATCGAGGACGCTGTCGCCGTCGTCGGAATACCTGTCGAGCGTTTCGGTTACGGCTTTTGCGAGCGGCTCATACCATCCTTTGTTCAGAAAACCGCGTCGGGACAACGCCATCTCTTTGTTATCGCCGATGCTGTCGCCGCTCTTTCTGCCTGCGAGCAGGTTGACATACCCCTCCTTCGCTACATCGTAGGAGTGGCGGTTCTCACATCGGAACACCTGCTCGTTGTATCTCAGCTCCTGTCCGCAGACAGGGCATTTCAAAATGTTCATCTCAACACCTCACGATCATTATATCGGATTCCGACCCCGGTTGCAAGTCCGAGAGCGTTTTCTGTCGCCTGACTCTTGCAACCTTGCGGCGGATGGTATATACTTTTATACAGAGGTTTTGATAAGGAGATATAGAAGTGAAACCCGAACTGATGCTCAGACAGCTTGACGCGCCTGTCACCGTGAAAAACTTTGTACTCAACGACCCGAAGTGCAACTATGAATTCTATATGGTCGAGCTGCTCAACCATTCTGCCGAAATGCGCAAGCGCCACCCGCAGGAGTTTTTGTGGCACGCCAGTCAGGCTCACGCGGAGTGCGACGCCTACTCGGGCGACTACGGCATCGACTTCAAGCTGATCGCAAGCCAGTCGAGCATGAAAGCCTCGAGCCTGCTCTCGCCGCGCTATCGGATCGACGAAAACGGACTGATCGTCGGCTATGAGGGCAAGCGAGATCCGCTGAACACCGAGGGCGAGATCACCGTCACCCGCATGCACGCGGCGCTGAGACAGTCGACGCTCGACGACCTCGAACGCATCCGCAACGGCGAGAGTCTGCAGAACCATGAAAAGGATATCAAGATCTTTCTCGAGAAGCTCGAAACGAAGAAAAACCTCTTGCTGTTCTATCCGTATGAGTACCGCTTCTTCGAGAATCAGCGTCCCGACGACGGCGTCGAACGCCTCACCCAGGCGCTCCAGACCAGCTTCGTCAGCGCGTTTCGTTATCGCAGCAGGCACCTGCCGCAGTTCGAAACCTACCTGACGACCGTTTACTATGACGACTTCGTCCTCTTGGGGATCTCTGATGATCGGCTGTTCCTGATGGATGTTGTACCGGGATACGAATGCCCGACCTTTGAGCATCTCAGACGGTACGACTGGATCGGACGATGATGTCATGCAGGAGAATCAATGTGAAAGCAGAGGCGATCAGATGAAAACATATCGTTTTTACGGCTGGGATACAGCCACGATCAAGAACAAAGACGGACTGACCCCGCAGGACTGTTATGACTTGCTGTCCGATATCTGGTGCGCCGAGACCTGCGCGCCGAGGATGCGCGACAGGTGGTCGCCCGAAAACAAGACCCTCGGTCAGTGTTCGATCACAGCGTTTCTGATACAGGATCTTTTCGGCGGCAAGGTTTACGGTGTGCCGCTTCCCGACGGCAATTTCCACTGCTTCAACGCGGTGGGGGATTGTGTGTTCGATCTGACAAGCGAGCAGTTCGGCGACGTCAAGCTGGACTACTCCGACTGTCCCGAGCAGTTCCGAGAGATCCACTTCAAAAAGACGGAGAAGCAACAGCGTTATGAGCTGCTCAAGGCGCGGCTCTTTGCCATCATCCAAACAAGTGGACAATAACATAACAACAGTGGACAATAACATAACAACAAAGGTCAGGCGTGACACGGTGTCTTGCCTGACCTTTGGTATTTTATGTGCATTGATCATTCGGCATTCTCTGTCAGCCTGCCGTTGTCGTTCCATTCGCCGTACATCCTGCCGGCTTTTGTTTCGGCGATGAGGTGCCTGAGCGCCTTGTCATACATCGCTTCGTCACGCTTTCGGAAGAACTGTACGTTATACGCTCGAACGCGCTGATACAGCGGGGGAAAGCTTTTGAACCTTGACCATACGCGCGCCTCTTTCAGCGCTTTTTCGATGTCGGGCGAAATGCGAAAGCTCCGCTTTCCCATCGGCGGCAATACCGCTCGCCCACGATCGGTCATCAGTCCGAGCCGCTCGAGACGGCGGACGCGCTCCTTGTTCAGCTCTGTCCACGGACTGTTCTTCTTTCGCGGAGAGAACCGCTGCAGCCGCCTGCCGTCGAATTTGCCGAGCGTGCTGTCGATCCAGCCGAAGCACAGCGCTTCTTCCACCGCGTCGAGGTAGTAGAACGCACCGTCGCTTGACGGTCTGCCGCGCTTGAGTTCGAGCCAACATTCGCTCTCGGTGTCGCCGAATTCGTTCAGCCAAGCCCGAAAGCCCTTTCGGTCACGGATATCGAGAATGTTCTTGTATTCGCCCACAGCGCTCACCTCCCCATATCATATAACAGCATCATATCATAAACCGCCACCGTTGGCAAGACGCGCATTTTTCAGATTCGCTGAGACCTGTCAAGGGCAAATGCATGTTGACTTTACCGTGGCTTTCTGGTAGTATACAACGTGTGACAAACAGAAAACGATTCAATTAGCGGAGGAAATAATGTATCAGATCAAAGGAAAAATCGACTCGACGAACGCGATGGAATTTGAGAAAGAGATCATGTCGGCTTTGCCCTCGGAGCTTGACGCGTCCGAGCTGGAATACATCTCCAGCGCGGGCTTGCGCGTACTGCTCAAGCTGACAAAGGCCGTCGGCGACGTCGTGATCCAAAACGTCAACAGCGAGGTCTATGAAATCTTTGATGTGACCGGCTTCACCGGTATCCTGACCGTTAAGAAAGCTCTGCGTGAGATCTCGATCGAGGGCTGTGAGCTGATCGGCTCCGGCGGATACGGCAAAGTGTACCGTCTCGACGACGAAACGATCGCGAAGATCTACAATCCCGGCATCAGTCTCTCTTTTGTGGAACAGGAGCGCAATACTTCCCAGAAGGCGTTTCTGATGGGCGTACCCACGGCGATCTCCTTCGACGTTGTGACCTGTGGCGACCGTTACGGCGTGGTCTATGAGATGCTCGACGCCAAAACCATGGCTCAGATCATCGACGCCGATCCCTCGATGATACAGCCGATCAGCGCAAAGAGCGCGATGCTCCTCAAGGAGCTGCATCAGATCGCGCCCGACGCGGATACCGCCTTGCCCGACCGCAAGGAGAAGATGCTTGCTTGGGTAGATTCGATCGCAGATTATATCACTGCCGAGGAAGCCGAAAAGATCAAGGGCTTTATCGGGAGTATCCCCGACCGCAACACCTTCCTGCACGGGGACTACAACGCCAAGAATATCATGATATGCGACGGCGAGTTCCGGCTGATCGATATCGGCGACGCCGCCATCGGACATCCGGTGTTTGATATCGCAGGTCTGATATTGGCGTATATCATCCTTCCGAGTACCCGCGGCGGGTCAAGAAGCGACGAAGACCTCAGGGGATTACTCGGTTTTGATTTCAGCTATGCACAGCAGGTATGGGGCGTGATGTGCGCGACCTACTTCGGACTGACTTCGCCGGACGAGATCAAAGCGACGACCATGAAGCTCATGCCTTACTGTCTGCTGTTGATGACGTTCCACTCGATATCCATTGTGGGAGGCAACGAGGATATGATCAAAGTGCGCATCGATAAAATACTGCGCGATCGGCTTTTACCGGCGATCGACACCGCTCAGCCGTTAGATTTTTAATTGATCCGAAAACCGCATGAAACAGCCGTTTGTCGAGCTGCTTCATGCGGTTCCTTTTTTGCGGCATTACGCAGTAGCGCTGACCGGCTGACGGATATGATTTCAGAAAGCTGATAATTTGTGAAAAAGGCTTGACTACTGTGCGCTTTTTTGATAGTATTACAGCATTGCAAGTGCCATGAATAAATATTACTTTGGAGGATGATTATGAAAATCACCATCTTTAGCCCACTGATTATGACAAATGATTCGGAGAATGCCAAGAAAGTGTTTGAAGCCTTCGGATTCACGAAAAAGCACGAAAAGAAGGAAGCAACCGAGAACCATGATTCCGGCTTCCGCATGAAGGATGCCGACGGTCACGGTATCTCGATCGGACAGGTCAATCAGATCCCCCGCGATATGATGGCCGTTCAGATGAACGTCGATAACTTTGAGGAAGCGATCGAGCTTCTTTCTTCCTTCGGCTTCAAGAACCTCAGAGGCGACGGCGATGTCATAAATACCGGTTCGTCCAAGAGCGCCGTGATGATAGCTCCGTCGGGCTTTGCGATCAATGTCGTGTACCATATCAAAAACAGATAAAGGAGAAACCTTTCCATGAGTAAGAATCCCGACATTTATCTGTTGTATGAGTACATGGAAAAGCTGCCGTTCACCGTCCGTTTCAAGGTGCAGCTTGACGCTCCTGTAGACGCCGACATGCTGAATCAGGCGGCGCAGGAGGCGATCGAAAGATTTCCGTATTTCAAGGTGCAGGTCGGGCTGGACGATCAGCAGAACTACGCGCTGACCCATAACGTCAGACCGATCGCAGTTCTGCCCGAAAAGGATGAAAGGTTGGTATTAGGCAGCAAGGCGGTCAACGGCCATCTGTTTGCGATCACCTACAGGGACGACTGTATTTGGTTCAACTTTTCTCACGCTCCCTGCGGTGCGTTCGGCGGCATGTTCTGGCTGAAGACGACGCTGTATCAGTATATGCTGAAAAAGTACGGCAAGCTCGCTCCGCCGAAGGATATCAAACTGCCCGGAACCCCCGTAACGGAGGGCGAGCTTGCTTTCCCCGACGTCGAAGCGCTGCCCGAGGACGAGCCGATCTATCGCTATGACGGCGGCGACTCAAACCTCGCTCTGATGAGAACGCTCAAGTATCTGCTCAATCCGTTTGCAAAGGACTGCTACTTCTACCAGATCGAGATCCCGATCAAGGATTTCATGGACTATGCGGCACGGATCGACGGCTCGCCGAACACGATCCTCGCGGCGATGATGTACAAGGCGTCGACAGGTTTTCTGAAAGAAAAGAAAGACACCCATCTCTCTGTCAGGATCGCCGCGGATTATCGCGACGACATCGGCGCGAGCGAATCCTACCGCGACTTTGTCCGATTCATCCACATCCGTTACGAATGGGATATGAAGGACGAATCCATCGAGAAGCTCAATATGCGCGCACGCGGCGCGATCATCAAGCAGAATCAGGTAGAGCTTGGCATCGAGCGCTTCAGAAGGCTTGACACGGTCCACAAAGCTGTCGACGAGCAGCCCAACCTGAAAGCAAAGAAGAAGTATGCGTCTGCCAACAGCGCCTTCCGCAGCGATCCCCGCGACAACAGCACGATCAGCTATGTCGGCAAGATCGACTGGGGCGAGATGGATCAGCATATCAAGGGACTGTACACCATCACGGACGGCGACCTGATGCTCGAGGTGAATGCCTTGTCGGATAAATTCTGCATCACCTTCCAGCTGGTCGACAAGAAGCGCGAGCCGCTGGATCGCTTCTGTGAGATACTCTACAACGAAAAGATCCCTTACACCGTCTCTGAGCGGTTCACTCGCTATCTGCCGAAGATCGAGCTGCCTCAGGCATAGACCGAGGGTCGATGAATCATGAAAAGTCTGTCGGGCGATGATGCGTCGCCTGACAGACTTTCTTGTTTCGGTATTTTACGTCGGCGGGGCGCAATTCTCCGTTGACAAAGGGCTGATCCTATGATAAGATGTATCTGTAGCAGATACAAGTATAAACGGAAGGTGATCTCATGACATACCCTGCAAAAGAAATGATCAAAAAGAGAAAGAGCGTGCGCACCTTTGACGGCAGACCGCTGAGCACGGAGCATCTTCAAGCGCTCGAACAGCATATCCGCTCTCAGGTGAATCCGTTCGGCGTACCGGTGGAGTTCCGCTTGCTTGATACAGGGGAACACGGTCTTTCAAGCCCCGTGATCCTCGGTGAAGAAAAGTACCTTGCGGCGAAGGTGCGGCGCGTACCGCGCTATGAGATCGCGCTCGGCTACAGCTTTGAGGAAGCATGTCTCTATGCGCTGTCGCTCGGGATCGGTACGGTCATGCTCGCGGCGTCGCTGAATCGCTCCGCATTTGAGCAGGCGATCGCAGTCGGCGCGGATGAGGTCATGCCTGTCGCAAGCCCTCTCGGCTATCCGGCAGAGAAGAGATCAATGCGAGAAAAGCTGATGAGAAAAGGCATCAAGGCGGACGAAAGACTACCCTTTGAGAAGCTGTTTTTCGAGGGTGATTTCAACCGTCCGTTATCCGAGTCGAACACCTTCTTTGAGGCGCTGTCGATGGCGCGGCTCGCTCCGTCGGCAGCGAATAAACAGCCGTGGCGCGCGGTCGTGATCGGTAACGCCGTCCATTTCTGTGAGTACAAGACGATGAAGGACAGCCTCCTCGGCGATATCCAGAAGGTGGATATCGGAATCGCTCTGGCGCACTTTGATTTGACAGAGAAAGAGAACGGTTACAGCGGTCAGTATACAGAGCGAGATCCCGGGATCGCCTTACCCGAGAACACACACTATATCATCAGCTACGAGAGGTCAGAGTAATGGACACGA
>JAFSRK010000182.1 GCA_017446165.1 Ruminococcus sp. | reverse complement strand
GGAGAAGACCGCTCTCGCCAAAACCGTTGCGGCGAATCAAGGTGCGATCATCTCCCGCTCCGGAAGACGTTCGTTCTCGCTCTATGTGTCGATCCCGTTCTGTCCGACGCGGTGTAACTACTGCTCCTTTGTCAGCCAGTCCATCGAAAAGGCGAAGAAGCTGATCGACGAGTATCTCCCGCTGCTGCTCAACGAGATCCGCTATACCTCGCAGCTCGCAAGACAGCTCAATTTAAGGCTTGAGTCCGTCTATATCGGCGGCGGTACGCCTACGACGCTGTCTGCCGAACAGCTCGACCTGCTGCTTTCAGAGATCGAAGCGGATTTTGACATGAGCCGCTGTGTCGAGTTCACGGTCGAAGCCGGTCGTCCCGATACCGTCACGCGTGAGAAGCTGCTTGCCCTCAAGCGTCACGCCGTCACCCGCATCTCAATCAATCCCCAGACGTTCAGCGATACGGTGCTTCAAGCCATCGGGCGCAGGCATACGACTCAGCAGACGCTCGACGCCTTTTACTTGGCGCGCGAGCTGGGCTTTGACAATATCAACATGGATCTGATCGCGGGATTGACCTCGGATACGCCCGAATCCTTCCGCAACACGATCGATACCGTCCGCTCGCTTGATCCCGAGAGCGTGACCGTACATACCCTCGCCGTAAAACGATCTGCGCGTGTGAATGCAACCGACGCTGTCCGTGAGCATGGCTACACTGCCGAGATGCTCGAATATGCTTCGCGTGAGCTGACTGCAGGCGGCTGGGAACCCTATTATCTCTACCGCCAGAGCAAGATGCTCTCAAATCTCGAGAACGTCGGTTGGGCAAAGCCCGGTTATTTCAGCCCCTACAACGTCTATATCATGGAGGAAACCCACTCGATCCTTGCCTGCGGTGCAGGAGCGGTGACAAAGCTCCGTGATGTGGATTCCAACCACCTCGAGCGCATATTCAACTTCAAGTTCCCATACGAATATATCAGCCGTTTTGACGAGCTGATTGCCCGCAAGGATCGCGTCATCGACTTTTATGACGAGTACAACCTAGAATAATCCACAAATAATCGGCTTATTTACTGACTTCTTTCATCAGTTAAGCAATTGAAATCAAGCCGTTCTTATGATACACTATTCCATGATCTAACATATGTTTGGAGCGTATTGAATGAATAAAGACAGTTTTGAGAAAAATACGTCAAAAACCTTTGTCAAGGGCGCCATGATCATGACCGTCAGTATGGTCGTTGTCAAGCTGCTCGGCATGTTCTATAAGATCTTTCTGTACCGCATGTATGCGACCTATGACGATCTTGCGGGTGTGTCCATGGGCAGTATCGGTTCCGGTATCCTCGGCAATGCCTACGAGGTCTATACGCCGCTGTTTGCTTTGGCAACGGCAGGCTTCCCGATCGCGGTATCCCGTCTGATCGCCGAGAGTATTGCCCAGAAGCGCTATCGTGACGTCGAGGTCGTCTATAAGACCTCGAAGAAGTTTTACATCATTACGGGACTGGTGTGCTTTGCGCTGATGGTAGGCATCAGCTTCGTATATGTCCAGGTGATCAACCAGCCATTGGCAATCTATTCGATGCTGACGCTTGCACCGTCGGTATTCTTCGGGTGTCTGGTATCCATCTATCGCGGCTATTATGAGGGTCAGCGCAACATGTTCCCCTCCGCCGTGAGCGAAGTCGTCGAGATGCTCGTCAAGGTTGTCAGCGGTCTGTCGCTCGGCTACCTGGTTATGCAGCTCGGCATGAGCGAATTCACCGCAAAAGCTACCGTTTTCGGCCAGACGTTCAGCTCCGATAAAAACGCGATGGAAACGCTCTGTGCCTATTCCGTAGCGGCAGCGATCGCCGGTATCGCGCTCGGCTCGCTGTTTTCCTTTATCTTCCTGCGCGTCTATTACTCCAAGCGCAAGTTTACCGTGTCCGACGAGATGATGCATGATTCCGTTGACGCGCGAACCCAGAACGAAACCTTCAAGATCCTGATCAAAACCGCGATTCCGATCATCATTTCGGCGTTTATCATGAATATCTCCACCACGATCGACGCGGTGGTCATCCAGAATGTTCTGCACAATACCTGTATCAACAACGGCGACGCCCTGCTCGCCCAGTTTGATTCGCAGTACGCACCCGAGATCAGTAAGATGATCCATCCCGTGGACGGCAGTGAGATCACCTTCCATACATCCCTGTGGGGCTGTTTCTCGCTGGCTCTGCCGCTGATGCAGCTTGTCACTACGGTTACCCAGGTGTTCGGTACTTCGGCTTTGCCGAATGTCACCGCGGCTTATACCTCAGGCGATAAGAGCGAACTCAAGCGCAGTATCGAAACCGTTTTGAAGCTGACCATGATGTTTACCCTGCCCGCGGGACTCTCGCTGTTCGCGATCGCAGGTCCCGTCATTACCCTGTTGTACGGCGGCGGCTTTGAGGCGGAGGTCGCGACCTCTATCCTGAGGATCATGGGCTTCTCCTGCATCGTTGTCGCGGCGTCCACCCCCGTTATGAGTATGCTCCAGAGTCTCGGAAAGGTTCATCTGCCGCTGATCCTTACCTCGATCGCTTTGGTTATCAAGATCGCGACCAACTACTTCCTTGTCAGCATCGTTGAGCTGAATGTCACCGGTGCGGCGGTAGGCTCCCTGGTAGCGTTTATCTTTGTATTCATCGTCGGCATGTACCTCTTGATCCGTCATTCCAAGGTCACTCCCGACTTTATCAACACGATCTTGAAGCCCCTGATCGCGGCTGTGTTCTGTGCGGCGACTGCTTTCGGCGTCTATAAGCTCGCGAATATGTTTGTCGGCAACCTGATCTCAGTCGTCGTGTCCGTCATCGTGGCGGTGATCGTTTACGTCGTCGTGCTGATGCTTCTCAAAACCTTCGCGAAGGAAGAGATCTATATGTTGCCAAAAGGTAAAAATATTGTAACAATCCTTGCAAAACTGCACTTAATCAGGTAATATATAGTATATAAGTGGAAATTTGCGCTCAGGCTCCCTTTGGGTAAGGTGAGATTTTGTTCAAATCTGTGATTTAGGTTACAGAATCCGTACAGAGGAGAGCTGTCGACGAATGTCGACTGAGGAATTGCACAGCTGTTTGAGTACAGCGAGTACCCTATAACGGAGGACAGAATGGATTTTCAGTACAAGGAAGCATATACTATTTCCGATTTACTGGTAATCATGCGGCTTCTCCGCGCTCCGAACGGTTGTCCGTGGGACAAGGTACAGACCCATCAGAGCATCCGCCGGAACTTCATCGAGGAAACCTACGAGGCGGTCGAAGCGATCGACAAAGAGGACTATGACCTCATGCGTGAGGAGCTTGGCGACGTGCTGATGCAGGTGATCTTCCACTCCATCATGGAGGAGGAAGCCGGACGCTTCACCTTTGACGATGTGTGCAACGAGGTCTGCAAGAAGCTGATCATTCGTCACCCGCATGTGTTCGGCAACGTCAACGCCGAAACGCCCGATGAGGTGCTGCGTAACTGGGACGCAATCAAGATGCAGACTAAGTCTCAGAATAAGGTTGCCGATTCGGTTGACGATGTAGCGAAGTCTCTGCCCGCACTTATGCGTGCTCAGAAGGTCCAGAAGCGTTCGGCAAAGTCCGGCATGGATTTCAAGGATGCCGAGGATGCGGCGAAGAAGGTTCCCGAGGAGCTTTCCGAGCTGATGCAGGCGATTCCCGCGGGGGACAAGGACAAGCTTTCGGAAGAACTGGGCGATCTTTTGTTCAGCGTGGTGAATATCGCGCGATTCATCGGAGTCGACGCCGAAGAAGCGCTTACAAAGTCCACCGATAAATTTTCAAAGCGTTTTCGCAAGGTCGAGGATCTCGCCGCAGAGCGTGATATCGACATGAAAACCGCAGACATGTCAATAATGGATTCCCTTTGGGAAGAAGTTAAATAAATCACGGCTGAAATTGCCGAAAATATTTTTTGGAGGAAACTAAAATGAAAAAGACAGAACTCATCGCTGCTGTTGCCGAGAAGGCTGCTATCTCTAAGAAGGATGCTGAGGCTGCTGTAGCCGCTACATTCGACACCATCGTAGAGACCATCGCTGCCGGTGACAAGATCCAGATCGTTGGTTTTGGTACCTTCGAGAGAAGAGAGAGAAATGCTCGTACCGGCGTTGATCCCAGAACTAACGCTAAGATCGAGATCCCTGCTTCTAAGGTTCCCGCTTTTAAGGCAGGCAAGGCTTTCAAGGAAGCTGTCAACAAGTAATTTATCCCATAGCGCTGAAGCCGACAGGTGACTGTCGGCTTCTTTTTTGACAAAATATCCAAATTCAATCCAATTATTTTGTGAATAATTCTTTTGATGAATTTTAAAATTTTATAGAGTTTTTGCTTAAAATGTGTTATTATATACTGGTATAGATATAGAATGATAAGTCTGTGTTCTGTTATCTGCATGTAACTCGGTAAGGAGGGCTATCATATGAAAAAAGATCGTTATGAATTATCCGAGATGGAGATCATCGAGTTTGTAACCGAGGATATTCTTTCGATTTCCGGACTTGAGGAAGACGAACTTGAGCCGGATACTCCCAAGCCTTAAGGCGCTTCAGTCAGTATCAGCTGTCGATTTCTATCGGTGACTGATGGAGTAATAGTGAGGTATAAGATGAAAAAACGATTGGTGATCATACTCTCGGTGCTGTTGGTCTTTACATTGACTGCCTGTCACCCCGCTGATGAGAAAGATAAGACAAAAGACTCTGAGGCTGCATCAACAACCACGGAAGCGACGCTTTCGCCCGAAGGTCTTGAAGAGGGGGAACTCCCTCTGTTGAGACCGGATGATGGCGCTGAGAGCAAAGACAGCTCCGGAGGAATAACTTCGGAAACAACCGTTTCTGAGAAAAAGGATTCCGAATCAAAGCAGTCGGATGATTCCTCATCGGTCGAACAAAATAACTCAGGAAATAAGAGCGATTCCTCAAAGTCGAACTCATCGAAGTCTGAACCGGAGTCTATAACAGAGTCTAACAAGAATCAGTCAAATGAGCCTACAACTCCTCCCGAGATCAACCGTTATATCGAAGAAAACGGCGATGAATTGCCCTTTGTTCCTGCATGATGAGGTGAAGTAGATGAAAAGGATTATCCCTATACTATTTGTATTATCATTTGTATGCCTGTTGGCGACGGTAACTGTGAATGCAGATCTTGCTGTGGGTACTTATATTCTCGGCGACGCTGACGGTGACGGCCAGATCACCGTCCTGGATGCGACCAAGGTTCAGCGCGTTCTGGTGGATCTCGATGACGATCCGGACGGAATGATTACGTTGCGCGGTGATTCCAATCGTGACGGTCTTGATGTGATGGATGCAACCAGAATCCAGCGTTATATCGCTGATTATGAGATTGCTGTGCCGATCGGTGAAGTCCGTGAGATCGTTGAGCCTACCGAATCATCTACTGAGCCGGCGACCGCTGAGCCGACCACCCAACTGCCGACCGGAGATCCCAACGAGCTTCCCTTTGTACCTGTCCACTGAGCGTTGCATATTTTTTAATTGAATAGCGGATATATATGCAGTTTTTGCCGCTTTTTCGGTGAAAACTGCATTTTTAATTCTCTTAAAAAATTACAGCAAAGAAATATAAATGTCGTTATTTTGACATAAAAGAACCATAGTTCTCTTGCTGTACAAAAAAGCTGATAACTTTTTATGCGAACTGCACAAATATCGGTCGAAAAATTGTAACACAAAAATGACAAATCGGATTGAAAAAGTGACATCCTTGTGATATGATTATTCATGAAGATTTAGGGTTTCGGAAAACCGACACGCTTTTCGACTTGCCAAGTCGACCATGCCTGTCGGGACCGTCTTTTCGGAATCTTCAAAGAAGGCAAACGGCATAAAGAAAAGGAGGACTGAACGAATTGAGAAAATTAATCAGTATTTTATTAGCCGTATTATTAGTTGCATCTATGACACTCGGCGCGGCTGCGCTGCCTGTCCCGAAGATGCTTTTAGCTGCAGTAGGCGAAGGCGAGTCCGAGGACACATACGCAGTAGCCGGCAGCGTGGAAGAGCTGTTTACCAAAACATGGGGCGACGGCATTCCCGAGAATCCCATGACCAAGAATGATGACGGCACCTACAGCAGAACCTACACCGCCGATAAGGCATATGACGAGGTTCAGCTGAAG
>JAFSRK010000181.1 GCA_017446165.1 Ruminococcus sp. | reverse complement strand
GATTTTTTCGGAGGCTGAGGGGCAACGGGCATTGTCGGCTGATAACCAGGCTGAACAGGCTGATAGGTCTGAGCGGTCGGCTGAACAGGTTCGACAGGTTGATAGGTCTGCGCGGTCGGCTGAACAGGCTCGACAGTCGGCGCATCCTGACGGTAGTAATCGGGACCCGCATAGACCGGCATCGCGATCGCAGGCTCAGCGGGCGCGGGCTGATCGAGTACGGGCGAGCCGCAGTTGCCGCAAAAGCGGGTATTCTCCGGAAGCGGTGAGCCGCAGTTGGTACAGAACTTTGACATGATCATGCTCCTTTCTCAATCACAGGTCGTATCATACTAATTTCAATTAAAACGCTTAAACAGGATATTTGCGGAATTTACCGCAATAGATGTTAAAGGGTTTTATTTGAAATTAGTATCAAATATTACAGCTTCATCATAGCGGATAAAAAACCGCTTGTCAACAGAAAAAAGCGCCGGATGACCGACGCATTTTTACAAAGCTATTTTGTCATGAACAGCACACCGAGGGTGTTGGGACCGCAGTGGCTCGAGATGGTACAGGAGGCGCGGGTGATGTGGATCTCCTTGAAGAGATTCTTCGCCTTCAGCTCCTTGTACACCGCGTCGACATACTCCGGATTCGCGCCCGCATGGGTGATGAACACGCGGTCGGTGTCGATATCGTCATACTTGTTCAGGGTGTCCTCCATGTACTGGAGCAGCACCTTGCCGTATTTTCCGCGGTACTTCTTGCCGACAACCATCGCGCCGCCGTTATCGTTCTGCACCTCGATCGAGGGACGCAGTCCGAGGGCGTTCGCGCCGAGCATGGCGATCATGGAGCATCTTCCGCCCGCATGCAGGAAGTCGAGACGCTCGACGACAAAGGAAGCATGGGACTTTCTCTGCAACCCGACCAGTTTCTCGCTGATCTCCTGTGCCGAGAGACCCTGATCGCGCATCTCAGCCGCCTTGATAACAAGCAGTCCCGAACCCGTCGACAGGTTGCAGGAATCGACGGAATAGACCCTACCGGGGAACTCGGCGGCAGCGAGAACGCTGCTCTGGTGGGTGACGCTGAGCTTTGAACCGAGGCTCAGGTGGACGACATCACAGCCGTCGTCAACAAAGGGCTTGAAGAACTCGATATACTCGCCGATGCTGACCGCCGTGGTATGGGGCAGCTCCTTGGTCTTGTAGAAAATGTCATACAGCTCCTCGGGGGTGATATCGACCCAGTCCTCGTAGCTCTTGCCGCCGATGACGATATGCAGCGGCATCACGACGATGCCGTAGCGCTCCTCGAGCGGCTTATTCAGATCGCAGGAAATATCCGCGGTGATTACAACTTTATTGCTCATAATGTCCTCCGAAATCCGATTTGCGTATTGTAACAGCACGGATTCAATGTTATAATATCAGTATTATTATACTACAAAAAAACGAAAAATCAAGACGGAGGGTCACGATGATCAGAAAGTACAGCTACTCCCCCATGATCAACACCGGTGCGGTGGTCAAAAGCATCCCGAGCGAGAGCGCTCCCCTGCCCTATTTCACGCTCGATAACGGCGTGTTCACCTACAAGATGTCCCCTGATGCGCGAATCTACGGACTCGGCGAAGCTGTCCGCGGGATCAACAAGCGCGGATGGATCTATGAGAGCTGGTGCAGCGACGATCCGTTCCACACCGAGGACAAACGCTCGCTCTACGGCGCGCACAATTTCCTGATCGTCGACGGCGACGATCGCTTCGGCGTGTTCATCGACTATCCGACGCGCCTGACCTTTGACGTTGGTTACACCGATCCCGATGTGCTGACGATCACCCCCGAGAAGCTGCATCTCGAAGTATACATCATCGAAGCCGACACCCTGCGCGATATCGTGCGCGAGTTCCGTGCGTTGATCGGCAAGAGCTACATCCCGCCTGTCTGGGGCTTCGGCTACGGTCAAAGCCGCTGGGGCTATGTCAACCGCGAGGACATCGCCGCCGTCGCGGACAAGCACGAAAAGGCGGGCATCCCGATCGACATGATCTACCTCGACATCGACTATATGGAGCGGTTCGAGGACTTCACTGTCAATGGCGAACGGTTCCCGAATTTCGAGAGCTTTGTCAAGGAGATGAAGCAGCGCAACATCCACCTGATCCCGATCATCGACGCCGCCGTCAAGCGCGAAGAGGGCTACCGCGTCTATGACGAGGGACATGAGAAAGGCTACTTCTGCAAGGATGAGAACGGCGAGGACTTTGTCGTCGGCGTGTGGCCGGGCATGAGCTGTCTGCCGGATTTCCTCAGTCCCGAGGCATCGAGATGGTTCGGCATGCAGTACAAGGCGCTGACCGACGCGGGCATCGACGGCTTCTGGAACGACATGAACGAGCCGGCACTTTTCTACAGCGAAAAGGCGCTCTGCGGCGCTTTCGATCAGCTCAGGGAGTTCGAGGGCAAAACACTCGATGCGCTGACCTACTTCTCCGCGCGGGACGTCTTCGCCCGCCTGTCGAATTCCAACGAGGACTACTCCGCTTTCTACCACAACGCCCCCGAGGGCAGATTCTGCCACAAGGACGTGCATAACCTCTACGGCTACAAGATGACCGAGAGCGCTATGAACGCACTGAAGGAATTGCGCACGGAGCCGACGCTCCTGTTCTCGCGTGCGTCCTATATCGGCGCACACCGCTCGGGCGGTATCTGGACGGGCGACAACCACAGCTGGTGGAGTCACATCCTCCAGAGCCTTCAACAGATGACGGGGCTGAACATGTGCGGCTTTCTCTACAGCGGCTCGGACATCGGCGGCTTCAACGGCAGCTGTACCCGCGATCTGCTGCTGAGATGGCTGAGCTTCGCGCTGTTCACGCCGCTGATGCGCAACCACTGCGCCATCGGCAACCGCAGTCAGGAAGCGACCGCCTTCGGCGACACCGAGGCGTTCCGCCACATCATCACCCTGCGCTACCGACTGATCCCCTATCTGTGGGGCGAGTTTCTGCGCTGTGTCAACGAGGACGACATGTACTTCCGACCGCTGAGCTTTGACTACGAGGATGACCGTGCGGCGGCTGGGATCGACGATCAGCTGATGGTCGGCGACAGGCTGATGATCGCGCCCATATACAAGCAGAACACCTCGGGCAGAACCGTCTACATTCCCGAACCGATGAACCTCATCCGCATGTCGGGCGGCGAGATCACGACCGAACGAATCACGAAAGGCAGACACTATGTCGATATGCCTCTCGGAGACGTTGTATTTTTCTCTAAAGGAAAATTACCTCTCGCCGATCCCGCGATGACGGTCGCCGAGCTGGACTTTGAGAACCTGACAGAGGTCGGGGAGGAAATCAAAAAGAATTCCTAATTAAAAACGCCCGACCTTTCGATCGGGCGTCTCTTGAGAGCATTGCTTATTTCATGATATAACCGTCGGTTGTGCCGGTCAGACCTGCGGCATTCGCCTCATCGGTATCGAGGTGAACTGCGGGAGCGTACTTCGGCGAAACGCGAACGATGACGTCGTCAAAGATGACCTTTCTGCCGTTGTCGCCGACTGCGACCTTGACGATCTCCTTGTCCTCAACACCATACTCGACAGCGGTCTCGGGGGTCAGATGGATGTGGCGCTGTGCGACGATGACGCCGTGGTCGATCTCGACCTCGCCCTTGGGTCCTCTGAGGATACAGCCGGGAGTGCCTGCAAGATCGCCGGACTCACGGATCACGCCGGGAACGCCCAGCTTGCGGGTCTCGGTCATGGAGATCTCGACCTGATCCTCCGGACGGAACGGTCCGAGGATGGACATGGTGATCTCGCCCTTTGAACCGACAACGGTCACCTTCTCGGCACAGGCAAACTGACCGGGCTGGGAGAGATCCTTTTTGTTTGTCAGGGTAGCGCCCTCGCCGTAGAGGGTCGCGAAGGTCTCGGCGGTGACATGCAGATGATGCGCCGAGGTTTCAACCATAATTGCTTTCATTTGAAAAACCACCTTTAACAGTATTATTAGTGTAGCTTTATTCTACAACAATCCCCCTCTATTTGCAACCCATCTATAAGAATTAAGGTGAAGAAATTGACCAACTGGAACGAACTGGAATCAAAATGCAAGAGCTGTACGGCATGCAGACTGTGCGAGGGTCGCCACAACGTCGTTTTCGGCGTCGGCGATCGTCAGGCGCGGGTGATGTTCATCGGCGAGGGTCCCGGTGAGCAGGAGGATCTGCAGGGCGAGCCGTTCGTCGGCAGAGCCGGTCAGCTGCTCGACAAAATGCTCTATGCCGTCGACCTCGACCGCAAAAAGAACGTCTATATCGCCAATATCGTCAAGTGCCGACCGCCCATGAACCGCGATCCTCAGGACGACGAGCAGGACAGCTGTATCGGCTATCTCAGAGAGCAGACGCGCCTCATCCGACCGAAGATCATCGTCACCCTCGGACGGATCGCCGGCATGAAGATCATCAAGCCCGACCTCAGGATCACCCGCGAACACGGCGAGTGGATCGAGCGCAAGGGGACATGGATGATGCCGATGCTTCACCCCGCGGCGCTGCTGCGCAATCAAAGCCAGATGGAAGGCGCCTTTCGCGATTTCCTGCTCCTGCGCGACAAGATCAAGGAGGTCTGCCCCGAGGTGTATGAGGATATCGGATGAATATTTCCGATAATCACCAAATACATATTGCATTTATAATTCCTTTACGGTATAATAGATACGTTAAAAGGTGTACCCTGCGGCAAAAGGGTACTTCTGCAAAAATACTGTATTGAACACGGAGGAGATTAGAATGTTCAAAAAGTTCATTAGCCTTGCCATCGTTCTCATGATGCTCATGAGCATGGCGGCTGTCGCGGCATCCGCGGCACAGGTCGAGCTGGTCGACAACGCGGCTGACACTCCCGCCGAGGTCGGCGCCGAGGGCGCTGCTGACACCGGAGCCGATGCGGGCGCTGACACCGGTGCGGACAACAAGATCTACTTTGACGCCAACACCAGCGGCTGGACCGAGGGTACCTATTCGGTCATCTCGATCTATCTGTACGTCCCCGAGACAGGCGAGATCCTGATCGAGTGGGGTTCCAAGAAGAAGGGCGGCATGACCAACGAGGGCGGCAACATCTGGGCGTTCGACTTTGACAAGAAGAACCTGCCGCTTGACAGCAGCACCCAGTATGCCGTGATTTTCCTCAACGACATCGGCATGCAGACCTGCGACCTCCTGATGGATACCACCAACTTCGGCGACACCGCGATCTGCGAGGCAGGCAACGTTTATGAAAACACCGACGACTCCAGCAAGAGATCGACCGTTGTCCGCTGGAAGAGCGGTCACCTCGGTCCGAAGAAGGCTGTCACCTCGCTGGGACACATCGTCGGCGAGGTCGTTCCGGCGTTCACCTCTCCCTACAAGATGTTCGTTGACTTCCTTGCCAACAGCGGCGCAAAGAGCATGACCAACGCGATGCAGTATGCCGATGGCAAGACCGCTCAGCAGATCATCGACGAGGCTGCCGAGAACCTCGGACTCAAGAAGGATGACGTCAAGCAGGCGATCAACGAGGCGGCTACCACCGGTACCGTGACCCCGGGCGGCGTCGAGACCTGTGACTGGAGCAAGGATTGGGATGAGGCAAAGTCCTCCCTGCCCTCCGGCGAGAGCGAAGAAGCTCACCGGACCGGCGACGGCGGCACCGACAACAGCAAGGGCAACTCCGGTAACTCCGGCAACGGCGGTTCCTCGGGCGGCTCCGAGAGCGGCTCCGATAACTCCGGCAGCGGTTCGGGTTCCGGCTCAGGCTCGGGCAGCAGCTCCGGTTCCTCGGCATCCGGCTCGGGTACATCCGGCAGCTCAGGCAGTTCATCCGCATCCGGCTCGGGCGACGGCTCCAAGACCGGTCAGGACACCACCGTCCTGTTCATCATGCTGGGCGTGATGATCGTCGCG
>JAFSRK010000180.1 GCA_017446165.1 Ruminococcus sp. | reverse complement strand
GTCGAGTCCCGCTTCGCTGATGAAGTCGAGCATGGTTTTTCTCGGCGGTGCGAGCGAGAAATCATGGCGGTTCGCGGTGCGGGTATAGTGACCGCTCTCGCCGATGAAGGGGCGCGCGATGACGCGTCCGACGCCGTGTTCGCCATTGAGCAGCTCGCGGGCGATTTTGCAGCAGCGGTACAGCTCCTCAAGCGGGACAATATCCTCGTGCGCGGCGATCTGGAACACGCTGTCCGCCGAGGTGTAGACGATCAGATCGCCGGTGCGGACATGCTCGTCGCCGTAGTCACGGATGACGTCGGTGCCGGAGTAAGGACGGTTGCAGAGTACGCCCCTGCCGACTTTCGCGGAGAATTCGTCGAGGATCTCTTTTGGGAATCCGTTCGGATAGGTGGGGAGGGGCTTCTCGGAGATCACGCCGCCGATCTCCCAGTGACCGACGGTGGTGTCCTTGCCCTTCGAGCGTTCGGCAATCCGCGCGACCGCCGCCGAGGGGTGATCGGTGTGACCGATACAGTCGACGCCGTCGATATTGCAAAGCCCGAGCTTCAATAGGTTATTCAGTGAGAATCGAGGGGACTTTGAAACGGACAGTAGGGTGTTCGCGCCCTCGTCGCCGAAGTCCGGCGCGTCGGGCATAGAGCCGACTCCGAAGCTGTCCAATACGATGATAAATACTCTCTTTTTCATGTCAATCCTTGGGTGTTAAATCGGGAAACGTCTCGAGCTTGACCGCCGTATCCAGCGCAAGCTCCATCATCTGTGTGAACGAGCGTTCGCGCTCATCGGCGTTGAGTCTCTCAAACGGCGGGTAGGAGAGGTCGGAGATCGTGCAGATCGCCAGCGCGCGCATACCGGTGCGCATCGCGGTCATATAGAGCGCCGCCGCCTCCATCTCAACTGCAAGACACCCCATCTTTGCCCAGTCGGCGGTCGTACGGGTGTCGTCATAGAAGGTGTCGGAGGAATAAAGACTGCCTATTCTAAGCGGCGTGCCGAGTTCATCGGCGGTATCCTTTGCGGCGAAAAGCATCTCATAGCTGCACACCGGCGCGATCACGCCGTCAAGGCCGTACTGGTCGCCGAAGCGCGAGTTGGTGCAGGCGCCGATACCCGCGACGATATCGCGGAGCTTGACGTCTTGACGGAGCGCGCCTGCCGAGCCGATGCGCATGATGTTCTGCACGCCGAAGAATTTGTACAGCTCATAGCTGTAGATGCCGATCGAGGGCATGCCCATGCCGCTCGCCATCACCGAGACCTTCACGCCCTTGTAAAGCCCTGTGTAACCCTGAACGCCGCGGACGTTGTTGATGAGGACGGGCTGATCGAGAAAGTGTTCGGCAACGTACTTCGCCCTGAGAGGATCGCCCGGCATCAGGATGGTTTTGGCGAAGCCGACGTTCTCGTCGATGAGATCAATATGCGGTGTCTTGACTGCCATTATTCGCTCCTTTTTCATTCGCTTTCACGATTTTGACGATGCGGCTGGTGCCGAGTCGGTCAGCTCCCAGCGCGATGAATCTTTCGGCGTCCTCGAGCGACGAGATACCGCCTGCCGCCTTGATCTTCTTGCCGTTTGTGACATGCCGGGCGAAGAGGCGGATGTCGTCCTCGGTCGCACCGGCTGTGGAGAAGCCGGTCGAGGTTTTGATGAAGTCCGCGTCGGAGCGCGAGACGATCCCGCACATGCGGAGCTTCTCGTCCTCAGAAAGCAGACAGGTTTCGATGATGACCTTGAGCAGTCGTCCGTTACACGCCTTTTTGATCGTGTTGATCTCGTCGAGTACGTCGCCGTCGCGACCGTCGCGGAGCATGCCGATGTTGATCACCATGTCGATCTCGTCGGCGCCGTTTTTGACCGCGTCGGCGGCTTCAAAGCACTTGACGGCGGTGGTGGAGTAGCCGTTCGGGAAGCCGATGACCGTGCAGATCGGGAGTCGGTCGCCGACATAGGCTTTCGCCTCTTTGACATAGGAGGCGGGGATGCACGCGGACGCACATCCGCAGCGGATCGCGTCGTCGAGGATGGTTTTGATTTCGTCCCAAGTCGCCGCTTGGGCAAGCAAGGTGTGGTCGACCTTGCTGAGAATTGCTTTTGTGTCCATAATGCTCACTTTCTATCGGATGATCTCATATACCGGCGTTCTGTCGGCGGGCGGCTCGGCTGAGAATTCCGTCGCGGAGCGATAGCGCTCCTGAGCCTCTTTGAGGGAATTCTCGTCGTTCGTATGGAGGTAGGCGAGGATATCGCCCCTCAGTACCTTGTCGCCCGTCTTTTTGTTGAGGATGATGCCCGCCGAATAATCGATGGCGTCCTCCTTTTTCAACCTGCCTGCGCCGAGGATCGCCGCGGCTGAGCCGACGGCTTCGGCGTTCATGTGGCTGATATAACCGTCGCGATCACTGATGACCGGGAGGATATGAGCGGCTTTTTGGAACCGCTCGGGATGGTCGATGCATTCGGGATCACCGCCCTGAGCGGCGACCCATTCGCGCATCTTTGCGAGAGCCTTGCCGCTTTCGACCGCGTCGACGACCTGTTCTCTCGCGTCAGCGGGCATACAGCCCTTGAACAGCACGACCATCTCGGTCGCGAGGGCGACGCATACCTCATAGAGGTCGCCCTTGACGTCGCCCTTGAGGACGGAGATCGCCTCCTGAACCTCAAGGCTGTTGCCGACAGCGTGACCCAAGGGGCAGTCCATGTCCGTCAACAGAGCCGCCATGTTCCTGCCGCAGGACTTGCCGATGCTGACCATCTCCTGTGCAAGCTTCTTTGCGTCGGCATAGGTTTTCATGAACGCGCCGCTGCCGACCTTGACGTCGAGGACGATGTTCTTTGATCCCGCGGCGAGCTTCTTGCTCATGATGCTCGAGGTGATCAAAGGGATGGAGTCGACGGTCGCGGTGACGTCGCGCAGGGCGTAGAGCTTCTTGTCGGCAGGGGTGAGGTTGCCGGTCTGACTGATCAGGGCGACGCCGATCTCTTCGGCTTGTCTGAGAAAGGCTTCCGTGTCCATCGAGACCTGCATGCCAGGGATGGATTCGAGCTTGTCGACGGTACCGCCCGTGTGTCCGAGTCCTCTGCCGGACATCTTGGCGATCTTGCCGCCGAGCGAAGCGACGATGGGTGTGATGACCAGCGAGGTCTTGTCGCCGACGCCTCCGGTGGAGTGCTTGTCGACCGACAGCTCGCCGAAGCGCGAGAGGTCGACCGTGTCGCCGGAGTGCGCCATACAGTCGGTCAGGGCGACGATCTCGTCGTCGCTCATCCCGCGAAACCAGATCGCCATACACAGCGCTGACGCCTGATAGTCGGGGATCGCGCCGCCGACATAGCCGTCGATGAAGAAGGCGATCTCCTCGCGGGTGAGTGAGTCGCCGTTACGTTTTTTCATGATCAAGTCATACATGCGCATGACATCAGCTCCTTTGGTGTGCGAATAGTTCCTTTGGAAAAGAGAGTGCAAGGAAAGGTTATCCCCTCATCCGTTACCTGCGGTGACACCTTCCCACCCGAAGGGAAGGCGTTCACAGCTCATCGATCGCGGCGATCAGCGGGGCGATGACCTGCTTCTTTCGGCTGACGACGCCCGGCAGGAATATCGAGTCGGACTTCGGCTCACAGCTGAACGCCGACTGCACGGCGGCTTTGGCGTTCTGACCGACAAAGAGCAGCTCGGTGCTTTGGTCGATGATATTGGTCAGCATGGTGAACAGCATGTCGACCCCCGCGGTCGGGAGCAGCTTCTCCATATAGGGGAGCATCCTGTTCTTGACCTTTGAGAGTTCTTTTTCGCTGACGCTCGTGACCTGTGACACCATGATGGAGGACGTCGCGGCGTTGAAGCGTTTGCAGTCGATGTGGAAGATCTCGTCGGGCGTTTTCTTGCCGAGCTTCGAGCCGGCGTTGAACATCGCCATCGCGTATTCCTTGATCTTGATGCCTGCGATCTCGGCGAGTTCCCGCGCTGCGGCTTCGTCGGCGGGCGTGCAGGTCGGCGAGCGGAACATCAGCGTATCCGAGAGGATCGCCGAGCACAGCAGTCCCGCGATGGTCGGTTCGATCTCGATGTGATGCTCACGATACATCATCGTGACGATGGTCGCGGTACAGCCCAGCGGCTGAGCGCGGAAGTAGATAGGGTTGACGGTCTCTACCGAGTCGATGCGGTGGTGGTCGATGACCTCGACGACGTCGGCGCTCGCGATGCCGTCGATCGCCTGACCTTTCTCGTTGTGGTCGACGAGGATGACCTTCTGGCGCTCGATATCGAGCAGGTTGCGCTGGGACATCATACCGAGATAACAGTCGTTGCCGTCGAGGACGGGGAAATAGCGGATGCGCAGCTTCGATACCGTCGCCTTGACGTCGGCGACCGGCTCGTCGGCGTTGAAGGCGATGATGCCGTCCTTGCGCATGATGTGTCCGACGGGCATCGAGTGGGTGATGAGCTTCGAACAGGCATAAAGGTCCATCGGCGATACGATGACGATACAGCCTGCTTCCTCCGCACGCTTGCGGATGGCGGGAGTGACCTTGGAGCCGACACAGATGACGATACAGCTCGCGCCGCGCTCGATCGCGTATTTCTGGATCTCGGTGTTGCTGCCGACGATGACCAGATCGCCCGGCGTGACCGAGTCCTCGATCGCCGAGGGGTGATAAGCCGCGACGACGATCTTGCCCTTGCTGAACTTCGCTTCGGGATCGCCGACGATGATCTCGCCCCAGAGCGTCTGGGCGATGTTGAGAAACGGTGTGGACGCCTTGGAGAGCGCGCGGGGATCCTGATCCTCGAGGTAGAAGCGCGCCTCGTCTCCGAGGGTGATGATGCCCTTGATCTTGCCGCGCTTGGTGACGACCGGCAGGCTTTGAATGTTGCTGTCGCGCATATGCTCCCATGCGCGTTTTAAGGATATCTGAGGCGAGATGCCCTCGACCTCACGATACTGGACGTCGCTGATGCGCGGCTCGAGCGACTCGACCGGCTCGGGCGGCTCGACGCCGAATTTCTCGAGGACAAACTGCGTTTCGTTGTTGATCTCGCCCGCGCGGCAGGGGACATAGTTCTCGCCGGTCAGGGTGCGCTTCAAGGCGGCATAACAGATGGCGGAGCAGATGGAATCGGTGTCGGGATTCTTGTGTCCGATGACGATGGTCGATTTCATGCGTGTTCACTCCTTTTTGGTGATTACATTCACCTTAAATTGTACCATATGAGAAGTTATAAAGCAATTGAAAACCCGCCGAAACACGGCGTGATTATGTGACAATATTTGCGGGCGAAATTTATCCAAAGTGACGAAAGGCGCAGAAGAAAACGCCCCCGACCGAAAGACGGAGGCGTTGGATTCGATTAATGATCACAGGAAGTGGGCGCGAAGCTCGTCGGCGGATCTCTTGGAGAGATAGGCGGGCGCGATATCGAGCAGGGTCTTAGCTCCCTTCATGCCCTCGGTGTTCATGCGGTATGCCGCTCTTGCACATGCTGCCAGCACCGAGCCGGTGAACTCGGGGTTGGAGTCGAGCTTGAGGCTGTACTCGATGACCTGAGTGGTGCCTTCGCTGGTGATGCCGCTGTAGATGACCGAGCCGCCGTGGGGCAGACCGCTGTGGTCGCGCTTCATCTCTTCCGCAGAGATAAAGTGAACGGTGGTGTCATAGTCGGCAAAGTAGTTGGGCATGGTCTTGATCTCGTTCTCGATCGCCGCCTTGTCAGCGCCGTCCTCGACAACGACGAAGCACTCGCGGGTGTGCTTCTCACGGGTGGTGAGCGCGGGATTCGAGCCGCTGCGGACGGCGTCGAGCGCCTTCTCGACCGGGATGGTGTACTGGCGCGCGTCGATGACGCCCTTGATGCGGCGGATCGCGTCGGAGTGTCCCTGGCTGACGCCCTTGCCCCAGAAGGTGTATGCCTGACCGTTCGGCAGGACAGCGTCGGCGTAGACGCGGTTCAGCGAGAACATGCCGGGATCCCAGCCTGCGGAGATGATCGCGATCTTGCCGCCGTCCTTCGCGGCTTTGTCGACGTTCGCGAAGTGGGTCGGGATGTTCGCGTGGGTATCAAAGCTGTCGATGACGTTGTATTTTCCGGCGAACTTCGGCGTCATCACGGGCAGATCGGTCGCCGAGCCGCCGCAGATGACCAGCACGTCGATATCGTCACAGCCGGCCTCCAGCTCAGCCTGTGAGCGGACGGGAACACCCGCGGTAGCGATCTTCAGCGTGGACGGATCGCGGCGGGTAAAGACGGCGACAAGCTCCATGTCGTCGTTCTGCTTGATTGCGGCTTCGACGCCTCTGCCGAGGTTGCCGTAGCCGAGGATTCCGATTCTGATTGACATAATATTACCTCCCAAAATATGATACGAGGAAGACAGACTTCCCCCAATGAGTTGCGGATTCCGACTGTTGCAAAAAGCAACAGCTCTCAACTTTTTATTTTACCATTCCGATTTCGTGATGTCAACCGAAAGGCGGTCGGATCCGGTTAGAGGGCGGTAATTTTTTTGTTTTCCTTGACACTTTCGTTCGAGGGTAGTATTATTAGATCATATATGTATTATGGATTATTCTGTGCCCGAAGCACAAGACCCATCTCGGGCTGACATTGACGAAACCTCGCTCGCATATGAGCGGGGCAAAGGAGAGTAGAACAATGGCGGATATTTTTGAAAAGTGCTTTGAGTTTACGACGGTCGAGGAAATCAAGGCTCAGGGAGTGTATCCCTATTTCCACGCGCTCGAGAGCCGTCAGGACGTCGAGGTCATCATGGAGGGCAAGCGCCGAATCATGCTCGGCTCCAACAACTATCTCGGTCTGACGACACATCCCGATGTGATCGAGGCAGGTGTCAAGGCGCTCGAGAAGTACGGCTCGGGCTGTTCCGGCTCGCGCTTCCTCAACGGCACGCTGGATCTGCACTTACAGCTCGAACAGGAGCTGGCGGAATTTTTGCACAAGGATCAGGTCGTGACCTTCTCGACCGGTTTTCAGAGCAATTTGGGCATCATCAGCGCGATCGTCGGACGACACGACTATGTCATCTGCGACCGCGAGAACCACGCAAGCATCTATGACGGCTGTAAGCTCAGCTTCGGTAAGATGCTGCGCTATAAGCACGCCGACATGGAGGACCTCGAAAAACAGCTCAAAAGCGTTCCCGAGTCCGCGGGCATCCTGATCGTCACCGACGGCGTGTTCAGCATGGGCGGCGATATCGCGAAGCTCCCCGAGATCGTCGCGCTCGCCAAGAAATACGGTGCGCGCGTCATGGTCGACGACGCTCACGGTCTGGGCGTGATCGGCGAGGGCGGCAGAGGTACCGCGAGCTACTTCGGACTCGAGGACGAGGTGGACATCTATATGGGTACCTTCTCAAAATCCCTTGCGTCCCTCGGCGGCTATATGGCGGCGAGCGAGCGCGTCGCGAACTTTGTCAGACATTCTTCGCGTCCGTTCATCTTCTCGGCGTCCATCACTCCCGCGAGCTGTGCGACTGCCCTGGCGGCGCTGAAGGTACTGCGCGAGAATCCCGGTTTGCCCGACAGACTGCAGGCGATCTCGGCACGCGCGAGAAAGGGTCTGCTCGATAAGGGCATCAAGATCCGCATGAGCGATACCCCGATCATCCCGATCTATACCTATGATCCCCAATCGACCCTCATCCGCGCAAAACAGCTCTATGAGGCGTGCGTATATGTCAACACGGTGCTGCCTCCCGCGACAGCTCCCACCGAGTGTCTCCTGCGCACCAGCTATATGGCGACCCATACCGAGGCGCTGGTCGACGAGGCAGTGGAGATCATCGCCGAGGTGCTGAGCCACCCGATCGAGCTGTGATGAAGAAGGTAGCCATCGTGACGGGAGCCTCGGGCGGTATCGGCAGAGCAGCCGCGAGGATCCTTTCTGAAAGCGGCTGTACGGTCTACGATCTCAGCCGCAGTGAAAAGCCGCAAAGCGGCGTCACGCACATCAAATGCGACGTGACCGATGAAGCGTCCGTGAAGGCGGCGGTCGACGCCGTCATCCGCGAACAGGGCAGGATCGATATCCTTGTCTGCTGTGCGGGCATGGGCATCAGCGGCGCGGTGGAATTCACCGACCCCGAGGACAGCTATCGCCAGATGAACGTGAACCTGTTCGGCACGGACAGAGTCGTGCGCGCGGTACTGCCGCACATGAGAAAACAGCAGAGCGGCAGGCTGGTGATGACCAGCTCCGTCGCGGCGGTGACTCCGATCCCGTTCCAGACATGGTACTCGGCGAGCAAGGCGGCAATCAACAGCTATGCGCTGGCGCTCCAAAACGAGGTCAGACCCTACGGCATCGGCGTTGCGGTCGTCATGCCGGGCGATATCAAGACCGGCTTTACCTCCGCGCGGAAGAAATCCGCTGTCGGAGACAAGGAGTACGGCGGGCGCATCGAACGCTCCGTCAGCCGTATGGAAAAGGACGAACAGACGGGTCTGCCTGCGGAATTTGCGGGAAAGCTCCTAGTGAAGGCGGCGCTCTCAAAGCGCGCGAAGCCCCTGCGATCAACGGGCTTTGTCTACAGCTTTCTGTGCGTGCTGGTCAAGCTGCTCCCGACGCGGCTCGCGCTGTGGGTGCTGTATCAAATGTATGCGAAATAATGAAGATGACAGCGGTGCGTTTGCATCGCTGTTTTTGATTTCTACAGCAGCTATAATTCCTGATAAGAATTTTAATTTATTGTGAATTCTCCGCGGAAACGTGCGCAGATCATTGACACCGTTTATCGGTTTAGTCTATAATACTACTGTATTATTTCGCTCGATCAGGAGGAATGACATGCGTTGTAATGTATGCGGCCACAGTCTGGACGAGGGCGACAAGTTCTGTCCCGCCTGCGGCACGAGATATGCGCCGTCGAGAGCAGAG
>JAFSRK010000179.1 GCA_017446165.1 Ruminococcus sp. | reverse complement strand
TTTGGCAACTTTGTGCTTTCTCTCTCCTTTGATAAAATGGCATTTGAATACGAAAGCCTCTATTGCATTGATATCAACGAGCCGCACTGCGGCTTTGTTTTCTACGATGCCGAGAGGGATGAGTACAGCAGCGTCAATTCGCTGGGCGAAACCTTGGAGTATAGGATCGAGGATCATCCGGCTGCACAGCTGATGACCGAGGGAACCTATGGCGTGGATTTCAATAATACGGTTTATGAGGAATACCGAAAGGGTTCGGATTATCTGTATGTCGGCTATACGCCGCTGGTCTATGACGGCAAGGTGCGCGCCGTCATCTGTATCACCTATGACTGGAGCCAGTTCCAGGGAAATCTCAGATCCTATCTGAGATGGACGACGCTGATCGGCGTCGTGATCCTCGGCTTGACCGCTTTACTGCTGCTGTGGTTCCTGCACCGCGCCTCGATCAAACCACTGAAGAAAATCCAGATGGGCGTCCGAAGATATATGGACGACAAGGACAGCGAGGCGATCATCAAGGAGATGAGCAAGATCACCTTGAAGAACGAGTTTGGCGTACTCAGCGAGGATATCGCGCTGCTGGCACAGGAGATCGACCGCTTCAACGAGGAGAATGTGCGGCTGGTTTCCGAGCAGGAGAGAGTGTCGACCGAGCTGGCGCTTGCCTCAAGCATCCAAAATTCCATGCTGTCGAAAAAATTCCCCGACAGACCGGAGTTCGATCTTTATGCCTCCATGAATCCTGCCAAGGAGGTCGGAGGCGATTTCTACGACTTCTTCATGATCGACGACGATCATCTAGCGCTGGTCATCGCCGACGTTTCCGGCAAGGGCGTTCCCGCCGCGCTGTTCATGATGATCTCAATGATCCTTGTCCGCAACTATGCGCGTTCCGGCGCGTCACCATCCAAGGTGATCGAGAAGCTCAACAATACGATCTGTGACAACAACAAGGACATGATGTTCGTGACCGTGTGGTTCGGTATCGTAGAGCTTTCGACCGGTCATGTCACATCGTGCAACGCCGGTCATGAGTATCCGCTGATCCGCAAGTCGAACGGCGATTTCGAAGTGTTCAAGGATAAACACGGCTTCGTCGTCGGAGGTATCCCCGGCAAGAGCTACAAGGAATATGAGTTCGATATCGAGAAGGGCGGTACGCTGTTCCTGTACACGGACGGCGCTCCCGAGGCGACCGATGCCGCGACGGAGCAGTTCGGTATTGACCGCATGCTGCAGTCGCTGAATCAGTCACCCGACAATAAGCCGCAGCAGCTCATCGAAGAAATGCACAAGTCGATCGACGCGTTCGTCGGCGACGCACCGCAGTTCGATGATCTGACCATGCTTTGTATCAAATACAACGGTGCGGATGCGACCGAAAAGGATCCTGAAAAAACAACCGAATAACTAAAAAACAGCCGTGGCAATTACGCCGCGGCTGTTGTACTATGTTAAGCTTTTATGATTGCTCAGAGGTTTCCGGCTTGCTTTTCAGCTTGCCGGATTATTTGACATGTGTTCCGAATGAAAGAAAATGCAGCAGTAACGAACGTGCTACTGCTGCTCAATTGGTGCGGGTGTTCATAATGGATTTGCTATCAGCAATAGTAGCTAATCTCGCCGAAGAAAGACAGCCATTTTTCGATAACAATATCCTTATTTGCTTCGACAGCTTTACTTAAATAATTAAGCGTCCTGCTGTCATAATCCGAGTTGTTGTTGGCAAGCAGGCATTTGCCGGTTTTCGTAATCCAAAACTTTGTCGCATTTGCCGTAGGCTTGCCTTTTGAAATGTGAACATGAACCGGCTCAAGAGGTTTATTCTCATTCGCCCAAAAATAAACCCAATAAGAGCCGATTTTAAAAACTTGAGGCATTGTCAAATCCTCCGTTTTGCGAAAGCTCAATAATCAAATGCGCATTATTCTCAATGATTGATTGGTACCTTTTGATTTCATCCTCAGTAAATCCGAATATGTCCTTCCAATCATATTTCGGCAAGAAACAGCTTGCAAAGTGAAAGCCGTCTTTTTCATCAGGTTTTTCAATATATACCTTGACCGTATTGTCACTAAACATTTCCGAGTGAACGATCTCGGTTTCATCATCAAGGGTAAGATAAGGGTACATCATAAAAAACACCTCCGTTTAAGTTATTGTAACACATTACGCTGTAAAATACAATGGTTTGGCTTATGCTATAGCAAGCAGGGAATTTGTACGGAAATTCCGTAATCGTAATACAGATTGAAAAAATGAGTGTCCATAACTTAAATCCGTTATGAACACTCATACTGGTGCGGGTAACAGGACTTGAACCTGCACATCAGTGATACCAGAACCTAAATCTGGCGCGTCTGCCAATTCCGCCATACCCGCGAATCTACTAAACATTATACACGAATCTCGCGCTTTGTCAATTGAACATGGTGTGCGAATTGTGAACAATTATCGTCTTGACTCGATCCGTGTACGGATATATAATAGTAACGATTCCAAAGAAAGAGGTAATGCTATGAAAAAACTGTTAGCAATTCTTCTCGCTGTCATGATGATCCTGTCGCTCGCGGCTTGCAGTCCCAAAGAGAATGAGAAAGCCGATAAGAGTACAACAGCAGCGACCGAGACCGCTCAGGACGAGACAGAGGCGGCTGAGGATACCGATGACGCAGTCGAAGAGGACGCGACAACCGCTGAGAAATCCGACGAGCAGAAGAACACTTCCGCCGCAAAGCAGTATGACACGTTGAAGGACTATTATAACGATCCCGAGAATATCAAGGGTCTCGACGAGCTGAAAAAGTCCGGCGAGGGCGTCATGGAGATCGACGCATATGTTGAGGACGGCACGCTGGTCTATGACTATACCTATATTGATCAGATCGACGAGAGCAAGCTCGCGTCCGTCAAGGAAACACTCGATCAAGCGATCGAGGCGAGCGCCGACACCTTCACCAATCTGAAAAAGCAGATGCAGGATCAGGTCAAGGAAGAGATCGGCATCAAGATCATCTACCGCAACGCGGACGATTCGGTCATCACAGAAAAAGAGTTTTAAAAAGCTATCCCGCTTGATTGTTGATCAGGCGGGATATTTGTTTACAAAATTTTTATTAAATAATCGCACGAAAGCTATTGACAGTCATATGAACCTGTGATATAATCAAGCAAACATAAAGAGAGGGGCGCTACAATGACAGAAGCACCACCGTCAACAATGAATGGAAAAACTGCCGTTTCCGCATTTTCCGAATTCCTGCCTCTGATACGCGCGGCGGACGGACTGACCCTCGGTCAGGTGTGCACGGTGACGACGCTGGAGCCGTCCACCATCCAGAACTGGATCAAACGCGGATTCGTCCCGCATCCGATCGCAAAGAAATACCGTGAGCGGCACATCGCGCGGATCCTGCTGATCAACGCTCTGCGCGACAGCATGCCGATCGACCGCGTCGGCGCGCTGATGACTTACATCAACGGCAACGCCGATGACGAGAGCGACGACATCATCTCCGACGTCGACCTGTATGATATTTTCAGCAAGGTGACCGAGGAGATCGGTAAGGACGCTGTGGCAAACGAATCGGCAGGGGAGAGAGTTGAGCAAATCCTCAACGGGTTCGTGTCCCCGTCTCCCGAACGCGAGCGACTCGCGAGAGCGCTCACCATCATGGCGACAGCACATGTCGCCGGACTGTACAAGAAGCAAGCCGACAGGCTTTATATGGATTTAGTCAAGGAGGAAAACCATGAATAATAATAACGTAACCACCGTCCCGAATATCAAATGGAAGAGGATCGTCATCCCGGTCGTCATCCTGCTGCTCGTCGTCGTTCTCGGCGCGAATGCACTCGCGATCGTCGACGCGGGCCACACCGGCGTTGTCACTACCTTCGGTAAGGTCAACGAGGGCGTTTTGCAGGAGGGCATCCACTTCAAGATTCCCTTCATCCAGCAGGTCGTGAAGATCGACAACCGTATCCAGAAGCTCGAGGTCACCACCGAGGCGTTCTCCAAGGACCTGCAGAGCGTCAATACCGTGCTGGCGATCAACTACCGCGTTGACACCGCGAAGAGCTACAGCATCTATAAGAACATCGGCGCGAACTATGAGGACGTTCTTGTCACACCGGCGGTCAATGAGGTTCTCAAAGCGATCACCGCGACCTACACCGCTGAGGAAAGCGTCACCAATCGTCAGCTGATCTCCGACGGTCTGGTCACCGGCCTGAACGAAAAGCTCAACGATATCGGCTTGTATGTTACCGACGTCAACATCATCGACTTCGATTTCTCCGACGCGTTCATCACCGCGATCGAAGAGAAGCAGGTCGCTCAGCAGCAGCTTCTGAAGGCTGAGACAGAGAAGAAGACCGCGATCACCAACGCCGAGGCTGACGCAGAGGCGCAGAAGATCAGGGCGCAGGGTGAGGCGGAAGCCAACAGCACCATCTCCAAGTCCCTGACCGATCAGGTCATCGAGAACAAGAAGATCGAAAAATGGAACGGCGAGCTTCCGAGAGTCAGCGGCGGCGCAGGAACCTTTGTCGATATCGGTTTAGATGATTCCGCCGAGAAATAATGAAACGCGCCTAAAGCGCATATACTAAAGCTATGGAAAACAATCAGAGAGATTTTATGAAGAATCGCCCCGTAGCGGCTCAGCCGAACCAGTTCAAGGACGTCTACGGCTCGCAGAAAAGCTCCACCCGCGCAGCGATCACCGTGCTGCTTTTGATCGTGATGACTGTTCTGACAATCATCGCGTGGGTAAACCGGAGCTATGTGCTGCTCGCGCTGTTCGCGCCGACGCTGGTCGGACTGATCATCTCGCTGTTCGTGGGCAGACACGCCGACCGGGTGAATTCGCCCGTTGAACCGAAGGACAGCCCGGAGGCGATCTTCAAGGAACATGAGGAATGAGGTGACCTATGAGTCAGGCAGTTATTATCTGGTTAGTCGTCGCTGTCATCATGGCGGTGGTCGAAGCGTTTACCGTTCAGCTGGTGTCCGTATGGTTCGCGGTTGGCGCGGTAGCGGGATGTATCACCGCGATCTTCACCGATAACGTGTCGATCCAGCTGATCGTATTCGTTGCTGTATCGCTCGTCGCGATGCTGATCACCCGACCACTCGTCAAGCGCATGAAAGTCAAAAAGGCTGAGGCGACCAACTCCGATAAATACATTGGAAAGACAGCCGTCGTCATCGAAGCGATCGACAACGCCGCCGCCAAAGGACAGGTCAAGGTCGGCAGCGCCACATGGTCGGCGCGATCCGTCGACGGAAAACAAATCGAAGCAGGCGCGTCGGTGACGGTCGTCGCCATCGAAGGCGTCAAGCTAATGGTAGAGTAAGAAAGGAACTCACTATGAACGTATTATATATCGTTTTGGCAGCCATCGCACTGCTGATCATCATCATCGTTGCCCGCAATATCAAGATCGTCCCGCAGGCACACGCCTATGTCATCGAACGCCTCGGCGCTTACAGCCAGACATGGGGAACCGGTCTGCATATCAAGGTTCCGTTCATGGACAGGATCGCTAAGCGCGTGTCGCTCAAAGAACAGGTCGTGGACTTCCCGCCCCAGCCGGTCATCACCCGCGATAACGTCACCATGCAGATCGACACCGTGGTTTACTTCGAGATCACCGATCCGAAGCTCTATACCTACGGCGTGGAGCGTCCGCTCGACGCGATCGAGAACCTCACTGCTACCACCCTGCGTAACATCATCGGCGACCTCGAGCTTGACTCGACGCTGACCTCGCGTGACACGATCAACGACAAGATCCGCATCATCCTCGATGAAGCCACCGATGCATGGGGTATCAAGGTCATCCGCGTAGAGCTCAAGAACATCCTCCCTCCGAGAGAGATCCAGGACGCGATGGAGAAGCAGATGAAAGCCGAGCGTGAACGCCGCGCCCGCATCCTCGACGCCGAGGGTGAGAAACGCTCCCAGATCCTTGTTGCAGAGGGCTTGAAGGAATCCGCGATCCTCAAGGCGGACGCCGTGAAGGAATCTAAGATCCGTGAGGCAGAGGGTGAAGCCCAGGCGATCATCGCGGTACAAAAGGCATATGCCGACGCGCTGAAGATGCTTTCCGAGGCGAACCCCTCCGAGAAGGTCATCGCGCTGAAATCCCTCGAAGCGCTCCAGAAGGTCGCGGACGGTCAGGCGACAAAGCTGATCATCCCCTCGGATATGCAGAACATCGCATCCCTTGCGACCTCCGTCAAAGAGCTTGTCACCGACGCAAAGTAAATATCACAATTTCTCAGGGACAGTCACCGGCTGTCCCTGAATTTTTTTGAAAATTGTGAAACAAAACCGAACGCCGAACCGTCTTATTTATGTAAGGGTCAATTTTGATTGACAAATCCATATTATTGTTCTAAATTAGAATTATAAGTGAGGTGTTCTTCATGAAAGGAATGAAACGGTTTTTAGCGGTATTGTTGAGTTTATCACTGCTGCTCGGCGTGGGCGTCACCGCCGCCTATGCGGATGAGAAAACCATGGAGCGCTACGAAGCAAGATTCAAACAGATCGCGGCAAGCTACACATGGGGAGAGGATGATTTCGACTATTTCTACCACGAGATCGCCGACTATTACTCCGAGCTGACCGATCCCGCCGCCGAGGGCGCTGAGCCGGACTGGGTATTGGTCAAAGCGTGGGGTCCTGCCATAGAGCCGTGGTATACTTATACCATGGTCGGCGACAGGATACTGCTCGGCAGCGGTTCCTTCCCGTTTGCGCATGATTACGGTATCTATGACGTTCGTCGGGACACCTTCACCTCGCTTGAGAGCGCGTGGAAATGGGGCGCCTTTCCGGAACTTCACAGGATTGTCGAGGAAAACAAGCTTGGCTATCCTGTGGGCGACGCGGATATGGATCATGAACTGACGGTATTGGACGCGACGCGGATCCAGCGGATCATCGCCGATCTGGCAGAGCCTCTTGAGAATGACAGCTGGCCCGGGTGGTATCCCTATGCGAATCTGGAATACATCTCCGATTATGACCGCGACGGTGAACGCACCGTGCTGGACGCGACCGGGGTTCAGCGCAAGCTTGCCGATCTTGAGGAGAAGCCGCTCGAATATGTCAACTCCCGCAACGTAACGCTTGACAAGCCTTTCTACGAGGGCGATCCGGTCGAGTTTGAACTCCTCGAGCAAAGGGACGATATTCTCGAGAATAACAAGATGTACATTGACTACTGCGGCGCGGTGATCCAAAACCCGGCAGAGCTGACCGAATTCCTTGGTCAGCAAATGACGGATTATGACGCGGATTTCTTCGCCCACAGCGCTATCTACGCCGCGCGGGTGAAGATCAGCCGCGCCTATGCGGACGACTTCGAGCTTCTCGACCTGACCGCCGAGGGTGAGTACCTCTATCCGCATTTTACCGCGACAGGCTACAACACCTACCAATCGAGCATCGCGCCCTATACCGACCGTCTGCTTCTTTATCGTATTGATAAGAGTACAGCGGCGTCGACAAAGGCGATGATCGCCTGTGCCGATCCCTGTCCTCATTATCCGATCTATCCTACGACCTTGGGCAACGGAAAGAACCTGATGCATCTGCCGCGCAGCACTTGGAACGGAAAGCTGCTTGAGAGCGGTGATCTCGGCGATGTGTTCGAGTTGCAGGGTCACCGTGAAAAGGACTTCAATTTTGCTGTCATCAGTGATCCGACACAAATCTATGATTTCTTCGGCAAACGTTTCTTAAGCTATGACAATGCCTACTTTGCCGACAAAAAGCTCCTCGCCGTTGCTTACCGCGACAATCCCGTCGAGAGTATCTACCGGCTGCGCGAGATCTACGGCAAGCAGGACTATGAGGAACAGCCGCGGAACCTGACCTTCATCGTCGACGTGAACGGTACCTTGTCCGATGACGCTGTGTGGAAGTACGCCTTCTATGAGCTGACTGACGAAGAAGCGGAGAAGCTCGACAGCTTCTCTGTCCGGAACGCCGCGTACGGGTTCTCTGAGAATATCTTTTTCAGCTATGATACTTACTTCAACAAATACTACGATATGAAGCTCGGTTATGAGGTCAATGTAAAAAGCAGAGACTTTGCGGATGATTTCTATATGCCCGAGGACGGCTCGCCCTATTGCACCGTGTTTTACAGCTATGACGAGTATATCAATTCGCCGATCGTGTCAAAGCCCGACGAGAAGTATGACGAGAACTTCTTCAAGAAAAGTTGTCTGATCTTCTTCGCCAAGACCTATACCACCCGCGATGCGATCAACTCAAGCAACTTCATGATCGGCTCGGACGAGAGTTTCAGCTACCATGTCCCGACGGTCTATGTATCGTTGAACGCGAGCGTCGAGAACGATTCCGCGAACAACGTGACCCATGACTACAATTTCTGGATCACCGCGCCGAAACCGACCTATACCGACACCTATAATACGGTGCAGTGGACAGAGGATATCGCTCAAATCGAGAATCCGTAAACAGTATATCACAAGCGCTGAGGCTGACCGCAGTGTCAGCCTCTTTTCGTTGACAAAAGTATCAAATTGTTATATTTCTCCATCAGAATAATAACCGCTCATCCAATCATCCTCGCGTGAAGCCGCGTTCAACAGCGCCATCACGAAAACGCCCGCTGCGCCGCCAACCATCAGACCGATCACAAAACCTGTCATGCTGTCACCGTCCTTTCTGCATATTGTTATGTTGATTTGGTACCACTATATATAGTATGTGCTTTGTTACGAAGTCTTAAACTATTTTTACACTATTTTCTTTGTCGGAATCAAAAATGACATATCTGCGCGTATTATTCTAAAGGGCAAAATAAGATTAAAAAACTGTAACCGATAATATTACATTTGTCACTTGCAAACCACAATATCTTGTGATATTATTCTAATTGCATTCAAGATAAAGTGTGCTCGGGCAGCGAGCACCCACGTTTTTGGACAAATACAGAAAATATGAGGAAATGAGGAGATTAACATGACAGTAACAGTAACTGGCGGCACACTGCCGCAGGCAGAGATCAACGCTTATGTAGCACAGCTCAAAGAGGCTAACCCCGACAAGTATATCAAGACCGTTGACTTTACCGTAGACGGCGAGTTCGTCGACATGAAGTATACCTATGACAACGTTCCCTTTGAGCGCATCCGCCGCATCACCGGCTATCTTGTCGGTACCATAGATCGCTTCAACGACGCGAAGCGCGCCGAGGTCGAGGACAGAGTCAAGCACACCATCGACTGCGGCTGTTCTCTCGAGGAGATCGCATAACGCTTGACATTTTTGTCGAAGTATAGTACAATTACCCGCGTTAAGTAAATAATAGTTCTATTCACTTATCGAGAGCGACTGAGGGACAGGCCCTGTGAAGTCCGGCAACCTGCGATATGTAAGGTGCTAAATCCTGCGGTATTACCGAAAGATGAGTTTGACTCCGTACGGTTTTACCGTGCGGAGTTTTATTATTGTTTGGGAAATGACCTGCGTTTCCCGATGAATCGAGGTCTACTATGTCATACTTTTTTACATCCGAATCCGTCACCGAGGGACATCCCGACAAGCTTTGCGACAGGGTGTCCGACTCGATCCTCGACGCGATCTTAAAACAGGATAAGAATGCTCACGTCGCCTGCGAGACCACTGCGGCGACAGGGCGCATCAATATCATGGGAGAGGTCAGCGGCACAGCCGACGTCGATTATGAAGCGGTCGCGCGCAAGGCGGTCTGCGAGATCGGCTACGACAGTCCCGAGACCTACTTTGACGGTAACACCTGTGAGGTCAACGTCTTTATGAACACCCAGAGCGCGGATATCGCGATGGGCGTCAACGAGTCCTATGAACTCAAGGGCGGCGAGTCCGACGCGGATAATCAGATCGGCGCGGGCGACCAGGGCATGATGTTCGGCTTCGCGTGCAACGAAACGCCTGAGCTGATGCCGCTTGCGATCTCTCTGGCTCACCGTTTGGCAAAACGCCTTACCGACGTGCGCAAGGACGGCACGCTCGCATATCTTCGCCCCGACGGCAAGACTCAGGTCACCGTGGAATACAACGACGACGGTTCCGTCAAGCGCGTCGACACCGTCGTTGTGTCGACCCAGCACGACGCCGAGACGCCGCTTTCTCAGATCCGCGAGGATATCATCGCTCAGGTGATCCGTCCGATCATCCCCGCTGAGCTGATGGACGATAACACCAAGATCTTCGTCAACCCGACCGGACGATTCGTCATCGGCGGACCTCAGGGCGACACCGGTCTGACCGGCAGAAAGATCATCGTCGACACCTACGGCGGCTTTGCCCGCCACGGCGGCGGTGCGTTCTCCGGAAAGGATCCGACAAAGGTCGACCGTTCCGCGGCGTATTTTGCCCGCTATATCGCGAAGAATATCGTGGCTGCAGGAATCGCCGACAAGGCGGAGGTCCAGCTCGCCTACGCGATTGGCGTGGCAAAGCCTGTTTCCGTCATGGTCGAAACCTTCGGTACGTCCGATTATACCAACGCTCAGATCGCCGATGCGGTGAACAAGGTGTTCGACGCGCGTCCCGCGTCCATCATCCGCTCGCTCGATCTTCTCAACACGCAGTACGCACCCTTGTCCGCTTACGGTCACATGGGTCGCGAGGAGCTCGGTGTTCGCTGGGAGCTGACCGACAAGGTCGACGCTCTCAAGGCGGCTCTCGCGTGATTAATCACACATAACTATAATGAAAGCTCCCTTGACGGGAGCTTTCTTTTATCCGATCAGTCCGAAGCTGACCGATAATGCGCGGTTGATCTCCTGCATCGCCTGACGGTCGACCGATCCCATTCGCTCCTTGAGGCGGCGTTTGTCCAATGTACGCACCTGCTCGAGCAACACCACACTGTCCTTTGACAGCCCGCAGCCCTGAGCCTCGATCGCGATATGCGTGGGGAGCTTCGTCTTGCTCTGGCGGCTGGTGATCGCGGCGGCGATGACGGTGGGGGAGTAGCGATTACCCACATCGTTCTGCACGATCAGCACCGGCCGTATCCCGCCCTGTTCGCTGCCGACGACAGGACTGAGGTCGGCGTAGTAGATGTCTCCGCGTTTGATATTCATTTGATTCACGCTCCGTTATGTTTCGATTCTGTGATTATTCTTGACGGCTTTGACGGTGGTTATGCGGCTGTGTATCAATTTCTTTGATTTCGACGACCGTGTCCATGTTCAGTCGTTCCTTTATTCTCGCTTTCAGCTCGCTCAGCTCACTTGAATCAAGTTTCCCGCTGATCCGCATGGTCATGAGCTTTCTGCCAGGTCCGTAATCGTGTACGGCGATCTCGTCGACGGTGTGGATACCATGAGCTTTTTCGAGCATCGCATATAGCTTTAACAGCGTTTCCTCGTCGACCGACAACCCGAGCAGGGGAGAGAGATTTTCCTTAGCCGCGATGATCCCCGCGTACAGGATGCACACCCCGACCATCAGCCCTGTCCAACCGTCGATGGGGATCCCCGTCAGCTTTTGCACGACGATGCTGAGGATGATCGCCGCCGTCGCGAAGCAGTCACAGACCGAGTCCACCGCGACGGATCTCAGCACGGTGGAATCGATCCGCTCGCCGATGCGCTTGTTATAGATGTACATGTAGCCCTTGACCGCGATGGAGACAAGGAGGATCAGGATGACCGTCGGTGAGCTGTCGACCGCCTTGGGGCGGATGATCTTCTCCACGGAGGAGATCATCATCTTTCCGCTGACGAAGAGGATCGCCGCGGCGATCACCAGCCCCGAGAGGTACTCGAGTCTGCCGCAGCCGAACGGAAAGGCTTTGGTCGGCTTTTTGTCACCGATGACAAAGCCGAGCAGTACCGTCAGCTGGGCGCCCGCGTCGCCGAGGTTGTTGAAGGCGTCGGCGGTTACTGCGATCGAACCGCTGAGAATACCCGCAAGATATTTGACGGCAAAGAGGAACAGATCGAGAACAATGCCGACGATCCCGAGCAGGATCCCCGCGTGTTTTCTGCCGTTTTTTCCGCCGTCTGTATATTGCCTGAGAATGAATCGCGTCATAATCACACCACAGTTGCTATTGATAAAATGCCCCTCGTGTGCTATAATTCACACGAAAGTTCCGGGTAACTTGTTTTGCCCTATGTCATACTATGTGTGGAGAAGATTATCGTGAGTAAAAGAACCAAGGGTATCGCCTTCATCGTGCTGTCGGCGCTGTTGTTCGCGCTGATGAATATGTTTGTCAAGCTGGCAGGCGATCTGCCGGTGTTCGAGAAGGCGTTTTTCCGCAACGCGATCGCGGCAGTCATCGCGTTTATTGTTCTGATAAAGAATAAAGCGCCGATGCGACCGACCGTCAAGGGCAGCACCAAATTCCTGATCATGCGCACCTTGTTCGGGCTGACCGGCGTGATCTGCAACTTCTACGCTGTCAGCAAAATGGTCATCAGCGATTCGTCTATCCTCAACAAGATGTCGCCGTTCTTCGCGGTGGTGTTCGCCTATATCTTCGTAAAGGAGAAGCCGAAGCTCTATCAATGGCTGATCCTTGCGGGAGCGATGTTCGGCGCGGTGTTCGTGATCAAGCCGAGCTTCAGCAATACCGCCTTCGTTCCGGCGCTGATCGCCTTTTTGGGCGGCGTGATGGCAGGCGGCGCTTACGGATGTGTAAGAAAGCTCGGACTGATGGGGGAGAGCAATCCCTTTATCGTGTTCTTTTTCTCGGCGGGATCGACTCTGATCCTCCTGCCGCTGATGATCATCACCTTCAAGCCGATGACATGGCTGCAGTTCCTTTATCTGATGCTCGCCGGTGTGTCGGCTGCTTTGGCGCAGTTCAGCATCACCGCCGCCTATACCTGTGCGCCGCCCAAGGAGATCTCGGTCTATGATTTCTCACAGGTGATCTTCACCTCGCTGATCAGCATCATCATTTTTACCGAAACGCCCGATGTCTACAGCGTGATCGGCTATGTGATCATTGTATCGATGGCGGTTGTGAATTATCTGATCAGCAACCGCAAAAAAACGCATTGTCAAAGTTAACATATTTTCGCGGATTAAAGTGTTAAAATTGTGACAATATAGTCTTGACAAATTTTGAAATTGTGATACAATTCTAACTACAATCTATTAAAGGCTGTGACGAAGACGGTCAGGGACCGATATTTTCAGAGAGTCGGCGGTTGCTGTGAGCCGATAGTATTTTCCTCAGTACCCATCCCTTCTGAGCCGGAGGCCCGAAAAGCGTTTGCCCAGTAGATACCTCCCGTGTCGGCTACGTCAGTGCATAGGGGTTGTTGGACCCTGAAGTGGCAGGTTTACTGCAAGTTGAGTGGTACCGCGGATGTGATTTTCACACTCGTCTCAATGTATGAGACGGGTGTTTTTTTATTTCAGTGAACAGTTATCAGTGAATAGTGTTCAGTTTCGGGAGGACTTCGTCCTCACCTGAATACTTTTTTCTGACCACCGGTCACTGACCACTGACCACTTGATGAATAGGGAATACTCATTATATTTTACTATAGTTTGGGAGGAATCATTATGTCAGTTGTTGAGAACGATAAGCTGTTGGAGGTAGCGCGCAGAATTCGCGAGATGCGTGAGATCTCGG
>JAFSRK010000178.1 GCA_017446165.1 Ruminococcus sp. | reverse complement strand
GCGCCGAACGCAACGACCATTCAATTATTGAGCGCCAATCCGTTAGCGCTGTCGTTCGAGAAGTTAGAGCCGATCCTTAAAATGATCAATCAATATCTGCCGAAGATGGAGTACATCTACGCCTGCACCCGCGTCACCGATATCCGCAACAATACCGTTGAGGAATTGAAGAAAATGCGTGAGCTGGGCGTGAAAGAAATATCCCTCGGCGTTGAGAGCGGTGACGACCCTACGCTCGACCGCATCAACAAGGGCTACCACGCCTCGGATATCATCGAGCAGTGCAACAAGCTGCATGAGGCGGGAATCGACTTCTGGATGACCTTCCTCAACGGAACGGCAGGCAGAGAACACAGCCGCGACCACGCGATCAACTCGGCGATCATTTTCAGCCAGTGCAAGCCCATGCTCGTCGGTACAGGCGGCTTGATCCTGTTCCCCGGAACGCCGCTGCTCGAAGAAGCACAGCGCGGTGAATTCTCTCCGCTTTCCGAAAAGGAAATGCTCGTAGAACTGAAGCTCTTCGTCGAGAACCTCACCTGTGAATGCTCCTTTATCACGCACCACACCATCACGGGAGTGAACCTGACAGGCGCGAATTTTTTGCAGAGAAAGGACAAAATCATCGCCGCGCTCGACAGGGAGATCAAACACGGCGATATGGACATCTACGCCGCTATCCGCAGCAGGAAAAGCAGCTTGTGATCGGGAGGAATGATGATGAAATTTGCCGGCGGAATCAACCGCCCGCCCTACGAAACTCTATGACGGTCTGCACCCCACGATGGTCAACACTTCTATGCTGACGGTCGTTCCCGAAACGCCGCCGTACCGCGCGATGGAAAAGAGTCTTTATACCGAGTCCACCGAAACCGAAAAGTTAGAGGAGATCTACGAATTGGTGCGCTGTCTGACGAACGACACGATCTTTATGAATGAACACGCCTCTGCTTTAATGTGTCGAAGAAAAAGGGCGCTCACTCAACGGTGAACGCCCTGCGGTGTTTATTCGTTTTGATCGATCATTTTCCAGTAGCCCTGGACATCGTTCTCATACATGCCGTAGGCGCTGTACCAGCGATCGGTCATGAAGGGAACGGGCTTGTGCTTTGGCAACGCGCGCGCAAGACGGTCGATGCTGTCCCTCAGGTACGAGGCGATCTTTTCGCGCTGTTCGTCGAGCGGCAGCTCGGGGTCGTAGGCGATCGGCTTGCCGACGGAGATGACCGCGTTCTTCTTCTCGAGATAGACGGGGTAGAACTTGAGCGCCTTCTTCGCCTTGCGGTAGTACAGGCGGGCAATGTCGACGAAGCCTGCCTGCAGCTCACAGATATATTCCGAGAAACGCTTCGGCGATTCCGCGAAGATGACGAGGTCGCTGCCCTCGGTCATCGCCTTGATGCTCTGCTTGAAGGTCTTGATGATGCCCGAGTCGTGATAGACGGGGATCGTATCGTACCACAGCAGGGGAGGGAGGAGCTTCGCGACGATGTGCGCGAGCATCCGCCAGAACCGTTTGAAGCGCCGGCTGTTGCCGATGAGGATATCGTGGAAGGCATAGTTGACCGCCTTCTTGCTGTCCAGCGCACAATGCACCGTCCATGTCTGATGCTTGCGCTTGAAATCGAGTGTCATCATCACGGGACCGCGGATGGCGGAGTGGTTGCAGACAAATACCGCAGGCTCGTCGTCAGGCTGCTGTTCATAGACGGTCTTTGCCCGGGGGAAGCAAAGGCGCAGGATGCCGCGTATGAATTTATAGTAAAGATAGCTCGGTTTCATGTGGGAATCTTCTTTCTATATCATTCTGTGAAAATTATAGCATAATTTGTCGAAGCCGTCAAACGGAAAGGGATGCAAATGCCTTTGATCCGCCCCTACGTCGATAATAATGCATTTGCTTCCTTATCTACCCTAATTTGTTTATTCTGTTATTCTAATCAACAGGTAGGAGCCGTCGTGTGACGGCTCCTTTTGCGTGTGATTGATCAGTAATAGTAGAGCGGGACGATGCAGCCGGTATCCATCAGCATATCCTCCGCCCGATGCATCAGGAAGTTCTTCAGCCCAGGCTCTTCGACATCTCTGATCCCTTCGATCAGGACGTCGTAGATCTCTGCCCATGTGCCGTTCTCGACCTTGAAGTCGAGATCGTAGGGGGTCAGATCGAGGCTGTAGACGCTGCCTGCTTTTGAGAAGTCGACGGGGTTGTCTTCGTTATCGCTTTTGAACAGCTCGAGGAACAGCATCGGATCATCGCGCTCGTCGACCCAGCCCTCGCGGGCGAGAGAATAATCGCCCTCGGCAAGGGTTTCGGAATAACTGTTCCAGTCTGCGCCGACGATCATCAGCTCGATTCCGAGCGCCTCAAAGTCAGCCTGTATGCGTTCGGCGATGGTTTTGTGAGCGGGAGAATCGTTGTAGACATAGGTCAGGTCGGGGATATCCGTGAATTGACCCGACGCTTCGTCATAGTGATAATACTTCTTGAGGATCGCGGTCGCTTCGGCAAGATTGTTGTCGTGATTATGCGCGTCAAAGTAGCCCTTGCCGTCGCCGAGTCCCGCATCCGTGTGGAACTCGTTCCCGTTCGCGTCTGTGATCCATTTCGGAACGAAGGCAGAGGCGGGGTGTCTGGTCACACCCTCGGGCATGACCTCGGCGATGATCCTCTCGCGGTCGATCAGGATATTCAGCGCGCGGCGTATCTCCTCGCGGGCGCGCTCGGCGTCGGCGCCGGTGTAGGCGTGACCCTCGGGGAGAAGCTCTTCTTCGATGTTCCATGCCGCGTAGTAGGTGCCGTATACCACTTCTTCACCCAGCTCGGAGTATGCCGAAAGTCCCGCGATGCTGCGCTGGATGGAGGTTGCGTCGAGGATCTCGACCGAACCGCTGCGGTCGGCGTCCGCGCACAGCATATTGAACGCGTGGATCGGAAGGTCGGCAAGATGTCGCTGGATAGCGGTCGCGTCAAGGATGGTGACAGCCAGATCGCCGTCGGTGTCGCCGAGGAGGTTGACCGGCTCCGCCTCGGGCGCGGTCACTTTGAAGTTGACCGAGAAGGTGTATACGGGTTCGGCGTCGACCCAGCCGGGGGCGCCTTCACCGAAGATGTCGGAAATACGGTAGAAGCTGTAGGACAGCGTGCCGGTATCGCCCGCGTGCTTCTCGCCCGCCGCGATATGAGCGCACGCGGCGCCCCATTCGCCCTCCGGGAAGACGGGATCGTCATCGAGCGCAAAGCCCTGTGCTGTAAACAGATCGTTGCGCCAGCCGGGGATCAGGTCATCGTTGGGAGGATCGAGGATGAAGTAGACGAGGATATCCTCGTTCTCGGGAAGGAGGATCGTGTCATCCGAGCCGTAGCGCCCCTCCTCGCCGTAGACGACGGCATAGCCCTGTCGCTCAACGATATCGAAGTCGACATAGCCCTTGCCGTAGTAGGGTTCCTTGCCCTCGAGAACAGCGTAGTACGCGCCGATCTCGGTCGGCATCTCGACCATGGGGTCATCGGTGGGATAGAGCTTCCGATCGTATTCGGGATCGTCAAAGGGGACCGGCTCGGTATTGCGGCGATAGTAGGTGAGAGTATACAGAGAGGGGTCGATCTCGTTCATAGCGATATCAAAGACGGCGGGATGGTTATCGCCGTCAACGGGGATCCGGTAGTAATCATGCCAGAACCATGTGCTTTGCGACTTGTATTCGTTGCGGAAGCTGACGGTCGCGCCGAAGTAATTGAGGCTGTACTTGTGCCACAGCATGAATTCGCGCGGTTCGATCTCGCCGATGAAGCCGCTGTTTTCCTTCGCGACGGCTTTGACATAGAAGGTGCCGAAGCCCTCGGCGGCGAAGTCGGAATAGTTGCTGATCTTCAGGGGAAGCTCCGCCGATACGTTGATCGGTTCGTCCTTTTCATTGTCCCAGTCGAGCTGTGCAAAGAAGACCAGATTGTAGGCGTCGGCGGGGACTTCGCTGCCGCTGCGGTCGACGACGGTGATGTTCAGATCATCGAGGGTGAAGCCATCGTCGATGCTGTCGCCGACATATACCTTCCAGTCCTCGTGGTCAAAGAGGATCTCACAGTCGCCGAGATCAACGGGATCGGAGGAGTCGGCATAGGCTGTCAGGGTGAGTGTTGTCAGTAAAAACGCAAGGGTAAGGATCATTGCAAGTGTTTTTCGGATAGTCATGGGCATTTGCTCCTTTCCTTTTGATACTACCATTATAGGGCCATACAAGGCGGAACGCAAGGAAAACCGGGTAAATATTCGCCGTCATTAGTCACGAATTATTCTATGCTTTGTTGTGTAGTATGACGAGCGAAAAACAGCTTAAAATGTGAAAAAATTAACGATTTGGACGCTTCGGCGGATCAATACCGTTTCTCCGCAGTGACGGTTTTGCTTCATTTTTATTCAATGTTTGCATCGTGCGAATTGCCCAAACATCGGGGGTGAAGTTTCTACACACATGTTGCCTTTTAACACTTTACATGGTTACAAATTTGTAGTATAATTTTTACAATAGGATTTTTTGAAAACGATGTAACATGAAAAAGGAGTGAGGCTTATGCACAAAAAAATTACAAGCATTCTTCTCGCGCTCTGCATGATTGTTTCATGCATCGTCGTCAGCGGTATCACCGCTTCGGCGAACAGCGCGGATGTCACCACCGTTTCGGCAAGCGCCGATGTTCAGTCCACCTCAGCGAGCTACGGACTGGCGAGCAAGATCGAGGATGGCAACATCCTGCACTGCTTCAACTGGACGCTCAATGATATCAAAAACGAGCTTCCCAACATCGCTGCGGCAGGTTTCACCAGCGTTCAGACCTCTCCGCTGCAGCCCCATAACGCATCCGGCGCATGGTACTGGCTGTATCAGCCGACCGATTCCACCATCGGCAACGAGCTGGGCGATTATAACACGCTCAAGAGCCTGTGTTCCGAGGCTGACAAGTACGGCATCAAGGTCATCGTCGACGTCGTCGCGAACCACCTCGCCGGCTGGAACGACGGCAGCTGGAGCGACAGCATCGCCGGAAGCTGGAGAAACAGCGCTTACTTCCACAACGAGGGCGCTTGCGATAACTGGAACAACCGCTATGACGTCACCCACAAGAACATCGGTATGCCCGACCTGAACTCCGAGAATCAGGAGGTTCAGAACAAATGGGCGCAGATGGTCGAGGGACTCAAGAGCGCGGGCGTCGACGGCGTTCGCTGGGACGCGGCAAAGCATATCGGACTGCCCTCCGAGGGCTGCGGCTTCTGGTCGAAGATCGCGAGCCTCGGTATGTTCAACTACGGCGAGATCCTCGATAACCCTGCGGGCGACAGCGGCGACGACTACAACGCCAGTCTGATGAAGGAGTACGGCAACTATATCGGCGTCACCGACTCGAGCTACAGCGGCCACATCACCGGTTGTATCCGTGACGGCAAGACCGACTCGTGGACCGGTAAATGGGCAAACGTGGGCGTGCCGTCCAATCGTATCGTCTATTGGGCAGAGAGCCACGACACCTACTGCAACAACGGCTGGACAAACAGCCTTGACGAGAGAATCATCGACCGCGCTTATGCGGTACTCGCGGCGCGCGCGAATTCTCAGGCGCTGTACTTATCCAGACCCTTCGAGAAGAATCACGACAGCATCCAGTATGCGCGTAAGGGCAGCACACACTACACCGCCAAGGAGATCGCGGCGGTCAACCACTTCCACAACGCGATGGTCGGCACCGGCGAATATTTCCTCGCTGACAACGGCTGCTTCGTTATCTGCCGCGGCGGCGGCGCGGTCATCGTTTCTCCGCACGGCTCCAACTTCGATATCACCGTCCAGAACGGCGGCGGCATCGTCCCCGCCGGCACCTATAAGGACGAGGTTTCCGGCAGCACATGGACCGTCAGCGGCAGCTCCATCAGCGGTCACGTCGGCGACACCGGCGTAGCGGTCATCTATAACCAGCCTGCGGCGGGTCCCACCGTTTATGCGACTCCCGGTTCCACCACCTTCAAGACAGATACCCTGAGCGTCACCCTCGGCTTCAGCAACGCGACCTCCGGTACCTACTCGGTCGGCAACGGCTCCTTCCAGAGCTTCACCAACGGTCAGACCATCACCATCGGTTCCGGCGTCAAGGCAGGCTCCAACATCGTCCTGACCGTCCGCGCGACTAACGGCTCCCAGACCGATCAGGCGACCTACACCTACACCAAGGTCGATCCCAACGCGAAGCAGACGATATACTTCAACAATAACTACTATAACTGGTCGGATGTATATTGCTACATCTATGCCGACAACAACGGCAGCATCATCTCGAACGGAGAGTGGCCCGGTCAGCATATGACACAGGGTTCGGGCGGTATCTGGTACTATGATGTTCCGGTCGGACTCGAGAACGGCAGAGCGATCTTCACCGAGAACTCCGGCAACAACGACCACCGCTATCCCGGCGACGGCGACCCCGGTCTCGACCTGAACTATAACTCCATGATCTTCGGCGACAACCGTTCGTGGACGATCTACACCGGCGGCACCGTGACGCCCGTCACCCCGACGAATCCCGTCACCCCGACCAGCAAACCGGTCACTCCGACTCCCACGGGCAAGGTACTCATCGGCGACGCCGATCTCAGCGGCGATATCTCGATCTTCGACGCGACCCGCATCCAGCAGAGCCTGGCGGGACTTGCTTCTCTCGACGACAACGCAAGGGCTTCTGCGGACGCCGATCAGGACGGCAACGTCTCGGTCTATGACGCGACGGTCGTCCAGCGCTATCTGGCGGATTTCAACGACGGCTTCAAGGTCGGTCAGTACACCGACGGTTCTACGCCCGTCGTCACCCCGACGACAAAGCCCGATCAGCCCGTTCCCTCCGGCAGCGTTGTGCTGAACGCCGCCGAGACCAGCACCGAGCCTGAGGCTTGGTACGCATGGACCTGGGGCAGCGGCGAAGGCAGATGGGTCAAGGGCGATGGCAGCGCGTCCCGCGTCGTCTTCTCCGGACTTGACTCGAATGTCGTCTTTGTCCGAGCCGATCCCAACATGGATATCGACTGGAACAACGGCTCCGTATGGAACCAGACCGACGACCTCACCACTCAGCAGGGCGGCACCTTCACCACCACCGGCTGGGCAGCTAACCGCATGGTCGGTTCATGGTGATCACTGTATAGAAACCGAAAGCGGGCGGAGATCTCTCCGCCCGCTGTTTGTTGAGAAAACAAGGGGCTGTCGCACTAAGAAACGCGATAGCCCCTTTTAGTGTCATTCTGAGCTTGTCGAAGAATCTTACAGTGCAATCTATCCAACTTCATTACACCTTTCATGTGTAATCTAACGGAAAAGTATGCACTTTCAGATTC
>JAFSRK010000177.1 GCA_017446165.1 Ruminococcus sp. | reverse complement strand
GAACTTCTCAGCCTTCTTGACGCCGAGCTGGGTCAGGGTGGCGGTGTTCGCTTTCTCGTCGACAACGTAGTCGATGCCGTTCTCCTGATAGAAGCCCTCGAGATCCTCCTTGGAGTCGATCTCGGTGAATACGTGCTTCTTCATGGTGCGGGCGAGCTGGTCGGCGCGCTCATAGAGGTCGGACGCCTTGTCGCCCTTGCCGGAGATGATCAGCGGGGTACGCGCCTCATCGATCAGGATGGAGTCGACCTCGTCGACGATGGCGAACGCATGCTCGCGCTGTACGCGGTTCTCTTTATAGACGACCATGTTGTCGCGCAGGTAGTCGAAGCCCAGCTCATTGTTGGTGCCGTAGGTGATGTCGGCGGCATAGGCTTTCTTTCGATCCTCGTTCTTGATATCGTGGATGATCAGACCGACGCTCAGTCCGAGGAAGCGGTAGAGCTTGCCCATCCACTCGGAGTCGCGCTTTGCGAGGTAGTCGTTGACGGTGACGATGTGAACGCCCTCGCCGGTCAGCGCGTTGAGGTAGGCGGGCAGGGTCGCGACAAGGGTCTTACCTTCACCGGTCTTCATCTCGGCGATACGTCCCTGGTGCAGGACGATGCCGCCGATGATCTGGACGGGGAAGTGCTTCATCCCGAGGACGCGCCATGATGCCTCGCGGCATACCGCAAAGGCGTCGGGCAGGATGTCGTCGGTGGTCTCGCCGTTTGCGAGTCTGCCCTTGAGGATATCGGTCTGGGACTTGAGTTCGGAGTCGCTCATCGCGGCATATTTGCCCTCGAGCGCGAGAACCTTGTCACAGATGGGACGGATACGTTTGAGCTCTTTGGTGGAGTAGTCGCCGAAGAGCGCTTTCAGTAAACCCATATATATCATTCCTTTCGTATACATTCTCAGTCGGATGACGGGACATCGGTTGCCCAAAATATCCCAGTCTAAAGTATTATATCATATATAAGCCGAAAAATAAAGAAAAAGATACACATTTCAGACAGATGTTTTTTAGGCAATTTGTATGCCGAAAATCACTTTTGCCGTCGGGAACCGGATCGCGGGAACATTTTGGAGATTTATTTCTGTTATGATATTGATTTTGGTTTTCGGTTGTTGTAGAATATGGTTGCTTATGGGTATGTATCATACCCGCATTACGATAAGATTCTTTGATGAGGTAATTGTATGAATATTATTATCGTAGGCTGCGGCAGAGTCGGACGCTCTATCGCAGAACAGCTCAACACCGAGGGACATTCCATCACCGTCATCGACACGAACCCCGACGAACTCGACAAGATACTTGACACCGAGAACGTCATGGCGATCGAGGGCAACGGCGCGACCCTTTCCATCCTCCGCGAAGCGGGGGTGGGGAACTGTGATCTGCTGATCGCGGTAACCGCCGCCGACGAGCTGAACCTCTATGCGTGTCTGCTCGCGAAGAACGCGGGCGTCAAGTCCACCATCGCGCGCGTGCGCAATCCCGAGTACATCAGCGACGTCAACTATATCAAGGACGATTTGAAGCTGTCGCTCGCCATCAATCCCGAGTTCACCTGTGCGGGCGAGATCGCGCGGCTGGTCAAATATGTCGGCGTCATGAGCATCCGCAGCTTTGCGGGCGGTCAGGTCGACCTCATCAAGATCAAGGTATCCGAAAAATCCTCGCTCGCCAACAAGCGCATAGCGGACAGCGCCTCGCTGCTCAAGGGCGGCGTGCGTTTCTGCTTTGTTGAGCGCGGCGGCGAGCTGTATATCCCCGACGGCGAATTCATCCTGAGAGAAGGCGACGAGGTGTCCTTCGTCGCGCCTGCGGCGGCGGCGTCGAAGCTGCTCAAAAGCCTCGGCGTGATCTCGAACCGCGCGCGCTCGGCGATGATCCTCGGCGGCAGCAAGATCGGCTTCTACCTCGCGAAGATCCTGCGTGAGACGGGTCTGAGCGTCAAGATATTCGAGAAGAACCCCGACAGATGTGAGGAACTCTCCGAGGATTTGCCCGGCGTGATGATCATCAACGGCGACGCGATGGACGAGGATCTGCTGATGAGCGAAGGCATCGATCGTGCCGACGTTGTCGTCTGTCTGATGAACACCGACGAGGAGAACCTGCTCGCCTCGCTCTATGCAAAGCAGGTCAACCCGAACGCAAAGGTCGTCACGGAGCTGGGCAATCTCAAATTCCGCACGGTCGTCGACGAGCTTCCGCTCGACTCCATCATCCGCCCGAAGCACCTGACGGGTCAGTACATCATCCGCTATGTCCGCGGTATGCAGAACACCATCGGCAACAACGTCGAGACCATGTACAAGATCTCGCGCAACCGCGCCGAGGCGCTCGAATTCAGGGTGCGTGAGAACAGCGAGGTCACGGGCGTTCCGCTCTCCAGGCTGAACCTCAAGAAGGATCTGCAGATCATCTGTATCAGCCGCGGCGGCAAAGTCATCACCCCCGGCGGCAACGATACCATCGAGAAGGGCGACAGCGTCATCGTCGTCACCAAGCAGAAGGGTCTTGACGACCTGAGAAAGATCCTGAGATAACCGGCGGGGCTGACTATGAACAAACGATTGATTACCTATATTCTGGGATGGGTCCTGCTGATCGAGGGCGCCGCGATGCAGCTCTCGACCGTCGTCGGACTCATCTACCACGAGCGTGAGTACCTTTACTTTTTGCTCTGCGGTCTGGGCGCGATGCTCATCGGCGGCGCGCTCGTGATCAAACCGCCGAAAAGCAACATCATGCTGCTGCGCGACGGCTTTGCCGCGACGGCGCTGTCATGGCTGGTGCTGTCCTTGGCGGGCTGTCTGCCGTTCTGTCTCTCGGGCGCGATCCCGAGCTTCATCGACGCGTTCTTTGAGACCGTTTCGGGCTTTACCACTACCGGCGCGACCATCCTCAAGGAGATCGAGGGCCTGCCGCACTGTATCCTGTTCTGGCGCAGCTTCTCCCACTTCTTAGGCGGCATGGGCGTTGTCGTGTTCCTCTTGGCGATCATTCCGCGACTCGGCGGCAACCAGAGCATCAACCTGATGAAGGCGGAGTCCACCGGACCCTCCGTCTCGAAGAGTATGCCGAAGCTGAGGAACTATGCCGCGCTTCTGTACGGCATCTACTGCGGTCTGACCGCGCTCGAATGTATCCTGCTGCTCTGCGGCGGGATGGGCTTCTTTGACTCCGTCACCACTTCGTTTTCGACAGCGGGTACCGGCGGCTTCATGGTCTATAACGACTCGATGGGTCACTTCAACAACAGCCATTACCTGCAGACGGTCGTCGCCGTGTTCATGATGCTGTTCGGCGTGAATTTCTACGTCTATATCCTGATCCTCTCGCGCCGCTTCAAGCTGGCGTTCAAGAACGAGGAGCTGTGGATCTATCTCGGCATCGTGGTGCTTGCTACCGCGATGATCGCGGTCGATATCTACCGCGTCTACGGCTCGGTCTATGAGAGCATCCACCAGAGCTTCTTCTATGTCACCTCGGTCGGATCCTCGACCGGTATGGCGCTGACGGACGTCAACAAATGGCCGGAGTTCTCCAAGACCATCATCCTGATCGTCACCTGTATCGGCGCGTGTGCGGGATCGACGGGCGGCGGCTTCAAGGTGTCGCGCATGCTGATCCTGTGCAAGGGCGTGAAGAAGGAATTCACCCTGATCATGCACCCGCGCACCGTCCATACCGTCAAGATGGATAACAAGAAGATCACCCACGAGGTCACCCGCTCGGTAAATGTTTACTTCGTCATTTACTGTCTGATTATTATCATTACCACGATCCTCGTTTCCATCAACGAATTTGATTTTGTCACCAGCTTCACCGCGGTTCTTGCGACTCTCAACAACACCGGTCCCGGCATGAATATCGTCGGCTCGACCGGAAACTATGCCGACTTCAATGTGTTCTCGAAGCTCATCTTCTGCTTCAATATGCTTGCCGGACGTCTGGAGCTGTATCCGTTCCTGCTGATCTTCGTGCCGTCGGCATGGAGGAGAAGATAAGATGCGCACGGTACTGATCACCGGTGCGTCAAGAGGCATCGGCGCGGCATGCGCGCGGGAATTTGCCGAAGCAGGCTATCAGATCGCGATCCATTATCATCGCAGCCGCGAGCAGGCTGAGGCGCTGTGTGCCGAGCTGACGGAAAACGGCTGTGAAGCCATGACCGTACAGGCGGATGTATCCGACAGCGCACAGGTCGCCGCGATGGTCTCAGCGGTCGGGGAACGCTTCGGCTTCATCGACACGCTGGTGAATAACGCGGGGATCGCGATGCAAAAGCTGTTCACCGATACCACCGACGACGACTGGCGTCGCATGATGGGAACCGACCTCGACGGCGTGTTCTACTGCACGCGTGCCGTTGTCCCCGCGATGATCCGCGAGCATCGGGGAGTGATCGTCAATATCGCCTCGATGTGGGGCGAGGTCGGCGCGTCCTGTGAGGTCGCTTATTCGGCGGCAAAGGCGGGCGTGATCGGCTTGACCAAGGCGCTCGCAAAGGAGCTGGGACTCTCGGGGATCCGCGTGAACGCGGTCTCACCCGGCGTGGTGATGACCGATATGATGAAGGATTTTTCCGACGAGGACGTCGCCGCTCTGAAAGAAGAAACGCCCCTGAATACCCTCGGAACTCCCGAAGATATCGCAAAGGCGGTCGTGTTCCTTTCCTCCGATAACGCACGCTATATCACGGGACAAGTCCTCGGCGTCAACGGCGGAATGATCATATAATATTGCATAAGATTACGCCCTGTATCAAGCGATACAGGGCGTTGTTTGTTGTGCTTATTTTTTCTGCTTTTTGACTGCTTCCATGATCTTTGCAACCACGGGGCAGAGTACGATATTGGTGCCGACCTCAACGAGGAAGTTCACGCCGGTCATAACGAAGATGATATAGTACAGAACGTCCGAACCGCCTGCCCATGCCGCGAGGATATCCTTGAAGAAGATCATCATACCGAGGACAAAGATACCGGTGTTGACCAGCGGGGATACCAGCGCCGCGACAACGGTCGCAACGATCTTGTTGCTGCTCTCGAGCGCACGGTAGTGAACGCCTGCTTCAAAGCCTGCGAGCGTACCCTTGAGGATGACCAGCAGTGCGCAAAGGAGCGGGCTTGCGTTCCATACCATCGCACCGCCGACGTCCGCGCCGAAGATGCACATCAGCAGAACGACTACGCCGAATACCGCGCCGAGATAAGCGCCTGCGCCTGCGCCGAACATCGCCGCGCCGATGACGATCGGGATCAGCGCCAGCGTGATGCTGAACGGACCGAACTTGACAAAGGTGGAGAAGATCTGCAGCACGATGATGATGGCTGTCAGAATTCCCAGCGCTGTCAGGCGATAGGTGTCGAACTTCTTGTTTGCTTTTGACATAATAAAACCTCCTGCTGCCTCCCGCATATTTGTCGGAATCCTCCGACGCGGTGAAGCGCAAATTTTATCTATCAAATTCCGAAGAATTGATATTCTGTTTTGGATAACGGGTAACGG
>JAFSRK010000176.1 GCA_017446165.1 Ruminococcus sp. | reverse complement strand
GCCGCGTTCATGGGTACCGAGTATGACACCGGTATCAAGCTCGAGGCGCTGACCGAGATCCGCGACTACTTCATGACCCTGCGTCAGAAGTACCTCGACAGCGGTCTGCTCGATCCGAAGATGCTCGCGACCGATGCGAATGCGCTGATCTATCAGGTTCCCGGCGGTATGCTGTCGAACCTGCTCTCTCAGCTCAAGCAGGCGGGCAAGGAAGAGAAGCTCACCGAGGTTTTGCAGGAGGTTCCGCGCGTCAGAAGCGACGCCGGTTATCCGCCGCTTGTCACCCCGACCTCTCAGATCGTCGGCACACAGGCGGTGTTCAACGTCATCACCGGCGAGCGCTACAAGATGTGTACCAACGAGTTCAAGGATCTTGTCGCGGGTAAGTACGGCACCACGCCGCTGCCCGTCGATCCCGACTTCCGCAAGCAGATCATCGGCGATATGAAGCCTGTCGAGTGCAGACCTGCCGACCTGATCGAGCCGGAGCTGGAGAAGCTGCGCGCCGAGATCCCGCAGTATATCGAGCAGGAGGAGGATGTCCTCAGCTACGCCCAGTTCCCGAAGGTCGCGATCGACTTCTTCAAGAAGCGCCGCAACACGGAGCTTGGCATCAACTCCGATCTGGTCGACAAAGAGAATAAGGTCCATCCTGTTTGAGCAGCGTGACGCTGCATCCGATTCCGGCAGCTTGAAGCTGCATCCGATTCCGCCTTTTGTATCGCTTGCTTTCTACTAAAGCGCATCAACGGCGGGGCAAAACAGGATGAAGGATAAAAAACTCCCGTAGTCATCGCGACTGTGGGAGTTTTCAGCTTTATTGTTTAATGATGCCGTGGGAGAATTCGTTGAGACCGGTGTTTTCGGCGATATTCATCAGTGAGGTTGCTTTGAGGTCAATTTCGAATATTTCTTTTGCAGAATTATCCAGCAAATCATAACCGCGCCTTACGTCGATAATCAGGGGCAGGGAGTTTGTTCTGAGCAGTGCGGATCTTTCTTTGCGGACGCCCAGCACGCGGACATAGGGGACAGGGGTCGCATGCATTTCCTTCGTGATGCCGAGCAACGCGGAGAGCAGGATCCTGCGGACGCGCGCCATGGTATAGCGCTTGGTTTTGATTTGTTCGCATATTTCCGAAAAAGAATTATACTGAGCGGCTACCTCAAAAATGCGGTTCTCCAGTCCCTCACTGACGTCAGGGAGCTTTGCGAGTTCCTCACGGGTCATGGATTTCAGCCGATAGAGGACGGCGGATTCGACAGCGGCCAAGGTCGCCGGATTCTCGACGGTCATCGGGGTGTAGGCGTGGTACGGCTCGCCGGTGGTGATCAGCTCGCGGATATGGGATGCCGAAGCGATGTTGCCGCCGGTGCGGACGTCATCGTGGGCAACGCCCTCGCGGGGGATGGCGATCGGTTCGATGCCGTAACACTTGCAGGCGCGGATATACTCGACGGCAAGGATGTTGTTCGGCTTTTTGATGATCTCGCCGTAAGGCTGTCCGAGCGCATCGGAGACGGCTTTCGGATAATAGTCGCCGCGCTTCATATTTTCGGCGATCATCCTCTGTGTATCCGGTGAATCGAGGCGATCAATGGTACTGTATAATTCTTTAAGAGAATTTTCCGAGCCGAAACAGAGTCGATCGCATGAAAGCTCCGAGGCGAGTCTCACGCCGTTTTCGGCAAAGGTCTTTGCACTTGCCATCACGTAGACGGTCGGCAGCTCGACCACCATGTCAGCGCCGTATCGAAGGGCAGTTTTTGTGCGGGCATATTTGTCGGTGATTGCGATATCGCCGCGCTGGACAAAATGACCGCTCATCACGCAGATGATCTCGTCGGCATAAGTGGATTTAATATTCTCTAAAAGAAATTTGTGACCGTTATGGAACGGGTTGAATTCACAGATCACGGCGGCACGCGGCATTTTGACACCTCTTTTCGGAAAAGACTTGAAAAACCGCACAAAATGTACTATCATAGTATATGTTAAATTCTGAATTTTTTCAATACGGGAGGACATTTTTATGAAAATATTAGTTATCAACGCGGGCAGCTCCAGCCTGAAGTATCAGCTGATCGACATGGACACCGAGCAGATGATCGCAAAGGGCAACTGTGAGCGTATCGGTCAGGAAGGCTCCTTCATCGGTCACAAGACCGCCGACGGTCGTTCCTACACCAAGGAGATCCCCATGCCCGATCACGCGAAGGCTTTCCGCGCGGTTTCCGAGGCGCTGCTTTCTGAGGAATACGGCGTGATCAAGAACCTCGACGAGGTCGCCGCGATCGGTCACCGTATCGTCCAGGGCGGCGCGCTGTTCAGCGATCCCGAGCTGGTCACCGATGAGGTCATCGCCGGTATCGAGAGCCTGATCCCGCTGGCACCGCTCCACAACCTCGGTCATGTTCAGGCGATCCGCGGATGCAAAGAGGTCTTCGGCGATTCTGTCCCGATGGTCGTTGTCTTTGACACCGCGTTCCACTCCACCATGCCCGAGAAGGCATATATGTATGCCGTTCCCTATGAGTACTATGAGAAGTACGCCGTTCGCCGTTACGGCGCTCACGGCACCTCTCACCGCTTTGTTTCCGGCGCGATGGCTGACCTGATGGGCAAGGATATCAAGGATCTCAAGCTCATCACCTGTCACATCGGCAACGGTTCCTCGATCACCGCTGTCAAGAACGGCAAGGTCATCGACACCTCGATGGGTCTGACTCCGCTCGACGGTATCCTGATGGGTACCCGCTCCGGCTGTCTCGATCCCTCTGTCGTTACCTTCATCGCTGAGAAAGAGAACCTCTCTCCGCAGGAGATGAACACTCTCCTGAATAAGAAATCCGGTCTCTTGGGTATTTCCGGCGTATCCTCCGACGACCGTGACGTCACTAAGGCTGAGGAAGAGGGCAACCACCGCGCTCACCTCGTTCACGAGATGCTGTACTATCAGATCGCGAAGTATATCGGTCAGTACTGGGTCGCTATGGGCGGCTGTGACGGTATCGTGTTCACCGCGGGTCTCGGCGAGAACCAGCCCGCTCTGCGTGAGGCTGTCATCGAGTATCTCGGCTTTGCAGGCGTGAAGCTCAACAAGGAAGTCAACGCTGTCACCAGAGATACCGCATTCATCTCCGCCGACGATTCCTCCATCCCCGTTGCGGTCATCGCGACCAACGAGGAGCTGGCGATCGCAAGAGATACCAAGGCTATCGTGGAGAAGCTGTAAATAATGTGGAATTAGGAGTTAGGAATGAGGAATTGTATAACAACTAACCCTTCATAATGTGCAAAAGAGGTGCTGATGGTAAAGTCAGCACCTCAATTCATTTTTAGAACGTTTGTGAGAAATAATTCCTCATTCCTAATTTCAAATTCCTAATTATTTGAGCATGTCGAGTCCGTGGGCGAGGGCGGGGAGGACGAAGCCGAGGTTCTCGACGGCGCCCTTCGGCGAGCCGGGGAGGTTGACGACCAGGCTATTCTTGCGTATGCCCGCGACGCCTCGCGAGAGGATTGCGCGCGGAGTGACGGCGGCGGATCGCATGCGCATATATTCGGCGATACCGGGCGCCTCGCGCTCGATGACGGCTTTGGTCGCCTCGGGGGTGATATCACGCGGTGAGAAGCCTGTGCCGCCGGTGGTGACGATCAGGTTGACGTTGTTGTCACAGGCGTTTTGCAGGACTTCAATGATTTTATTTTTCTCGTCAGGAATAATAACGATGTTCTCAATTTGATATCCCGCGTCCTCTAACAGCTTGCAGACGGCAGGACCGCTTTGGTCAAGATATTCGCCCGCTGAGGCGCGGTCGCTGACGGTGATGACGGTTGCGGTGTACAATGTTAATCACTTCCTGTTGCAATCAATAATGGCGGGCGCAGCCCGCACCCGATACTGCCATTCCTCAGTCTCGTCGTCGCTCGCTGTACTTGTTGAGGTCATTCAGGCGTGACAGCCCTCGTACTCGTGTGGCGACTCCTCCTCTCCCCAAAAAGCAGGCTTTTCGGGAACCCTGTAGGGCGACAGCTCCTTTTACCAAAAGCCTTTAGCTATTTGCCGAAGGGGCAGTGGGGATAGGTACATTCGGGACAGCCAAGGCATAGTCCGCCCTCGCCGTATTTGACGAAGTCCGCTTTCGTCAACGGAATCCCCGCGGCGATACGCGGCATGACAAGGTCAAAGATGGTAGCCTTCGCGTACATCACACATCCGGGTAGTCCGAGGATCGGCGTGCCGTCGCCAAAGTATCCGAGCAGGAACATCGCTCCGGGCAGGACAGGCGCGCCGTAGGTGACGATGCACGCGCCGCTTTGCTTGATCGCGCCGCGGGTATTGTCGTCGGGGTCGACGCTCATGCCGCCGGTGCAGAGAATGATGTCAACATTGTTGCGCACCGCGTTGATCGCGTCGGTGATGTTATCGATACCGTCGTCGACGGTGAGATGCTCGGTGACGGTGATGCCGTAGGCTTTGAGCTTTTCGATCAGCACCGGGGTGAATTTGTCCGCGATCCGATGGTGGAACACCTCGCTGCCGGTGGTGATGACAGCGGCGGTTTTCAGACGATAGGGGACGACGTTCATCAGGGGCGTGTCATTGGCGATCGTCTCGGCTTCTTTGAGCTTTTTGCGGTCGATGACAAGCGGGATGACGCGCGTACCCGCGAGCTTGTCGCCCTTTCTGACGGCGGTATAACCCTTGCGGGTGGCGATCATGATCTCGTCGATGCTGTTGATTTGGTACAGGCGGTCGGCGTCGAGCGAAAAACAACCGTCACAGGCGGCGGTCAGCTCGATCTTGCCTTCCTTGACTTCACTGCGGTTGATGTTCTCGCCCTTGCAGAGCGTGCAGAGAATCTCGGCGGCGTCATTTTCGTGGAGCATGTTCTCGTCCAGTTCGAAGATGTAGAGGTTCTCCTTGCCCATGCTGAGCAGGATCGGGATGTCCTCCTCGGTGACGACATGTCCCTTTCGGAACTGTGCGCCCTTGAATTCTCCGGGGATGATGCGGGTGAGGTCGTGACACAGAACATGCCCGACCGCGTCGGTGGTTTTAATCAGCTTCATGGTGGTTTTCCTCTATGATGATTGTATCTCCGGGGCGGATCTCGCCGCCGCGCAGTACCTTGGCGAATACGCCGTCGGTCGGCATGACACAGCGTCCCGTGGCGCGCTTGATCTCACAGTCGTTGTGGCATTGCTTGCCGATCTGGGTGATCTCGAGTATTGTATCGTTGATATGGATGACCGTGCCGACGGGAAGGTGTTTTAAGTCGACGCCCTCGGTGAGAATGTTCTCCGCGAAGTCGCCCGCTTTGAGGTCCGGCAGTTCTTTTCGCATGGTATCGACGCTCTCGGCGGGGAGCAGGCTGACCTGACGATGCCAGTTGCCCGCATGGGCGTCGCCGATGATACCGTAGTTTTCTTCGAGCGCGATGAAGGGGATGGGGCGTTTTCGTGTACCTTTTTTCTCGCTGATACAGGTCGCTTTGACAGTTGCTTTCATCGTGTGAATTCCCCGCTTTTTCCGCCGTCCTTGTACAGCAGCATGACGTCGGTGATCGTGATGTCGCGCTGGACGGCTTTGCACATGTCATAAACGGTCAACGCGGCTGTGGATGCGGCGGTGAGCGCCTCCATCTCGACGCCGGTCGAGCCTTTGCATTTGACGGTGGCTTCGATGTGGATCTCGGTGTCCGTCAGATCGAAATGAATGTCGACCGAGCTGAGCATCAGGGGATGGCACATCGGGATGATGTCGGAGGTCTTCTTCGCCGCCATGATACCCGCGACCTGTGCGACAGCGAGTACGTCGCCTTTTTTGATCCCGCCGGTGCGGATGATCTGCATGGTTTCGGGGGCGACGTTGACGGTCGCCGCGGCGGTGGCGGTGCGGTGAGTTTCCGCCTTTTCGGTGACGTCCACCATGCGGGCGCGCCCCTCGTCGTTGATATGACTCAGTTCCATGTTAACCTCCGATCTCGTTCATACTGCGGGGTGTGTCGGTGTGATGCTCCCCGAGGTGGTGACACTCCGGCTTGTTGAGAACGCCTTCGCGGATGGCGGTGAGCAGCTCGTCGCCCGAGAGTCCCCTCAGATCGATCTCGTCCTTTGAATGCAGACACGGCTTGAGCTTGCCGTCTGCTGTCACGCGGATGCGGTTGCATCGGTTGCAGAAGCTGTGACTCAAGGGGCTGATGACGCCGACTGTGCCGATAAAGCCGCCGGGTCGGTAAACTCGCGCGACGCCGTCGAAGCTGACGAGGTCGGGCTTTCTCAGGAGATTCTCCACGATGTCGGTGGAGATGAAGCGGCTGTTGTCCCAACCGCTGACAACGTCCATCGGCATCAGCTCGATGAAGCGCACGCTGACGGGATTGTCCCGCGCAAGGTTGATCAGGTCGATGATCTCGTTATCATTCACGCCGCCCATCAGGACGGTGTTGATTTTTGTATGGGTGAAGCCTGCTTCTTCGGCGGCTTTGAGACCGTCGAGGACGTCGCTGAGCTTGCCGCCGCGTGTGATGCGGTTGAAGGTTTCTTCGTTCAGTGTGTCAAGGCTGATATTGAGCCGGTCAACGCCCGATGCTTTCAGGTCGGACGTCATATTCCGCAGCAGACTGCCGTTGGTGGTCAGACTCAGGTCGATGTCGCCGCCGAGCGCGCGGATATTTTCGCACAGCGTGAGGATCCCTTTGCGCACCAGCGGTTCGCCGCCGGTCAGTCGGATCTTGCGGATGCCGAGGGCATATGCCGCCCGTGCGATCTCGGTCAGTTCCTCGATGGAAAGAATGTCGCTGTGGCTCTTTTTGCACACGCCGTCTTTGCCCATGCAGTAGATACAGCGATAGTTGCACAGGTCGGTGACAGACAGTCTGAGGTATTCGATTTTTCGTCCGTAGCGATCGGTCATAGTTTATCCCTTGTAGTCGATCCGCGCGGCGATTCCGGCGGATGCATATTTTTCGTTGATGGCGTCGGCGAAGGCTTTGGAGGACAATGCGGGAGCGTTCTCGCCGTGTTCGATCACAGATACGCTGTTACAGAGACTCAGCACCTCGTCGACGCTGTGTGATACCATGATACTGCAACCGAAGAAGGATTGCAAGGTTTCTTTGAGATAGGGGATCAGCTCCCATTTGAGAAGCGTGTCGAGCGACGAAAACGGTTCGTCAAGCAGGATCGCTTCGGGTTCGCTCGCAAAGATGCGTGCGAGGGCGACGCGCTGACGTTCGCCGCCGGATAGATGTTCGGGCTTTTTCTCACTGAGTTCGGCGATGTGAAAGCGGTTCATCAGCTCGTCACAGCGGGATCGGCGATCCTTGCGGGGAAGGTGGTGCAGCGCCGCGGTGATGTTTCCGCGGACTGTCATGTTGGGGAAGAGGGCGTATTCCTGAAATAGGTAGCCGATATGCCGCTTCTGAGGGCTGAGGTTGATATGCCGCTCGCTGTCAAAGAGGACTTTGTCGCCGAGACGGATAACGCCGCGGTCGGGCTTTTCGATTCCCGCGATGCATTTGAGCGTCATGCTCTTGCCGACGCCCGATGCGCCGAACAGGGCGCTGATGTCGTTTTCGGCTTCGATCTTGACCTTGAGGGTGAAGAGGTCGAGCTTCTTTTCGAATTCTGCATACAGCATCAGCGTGACCTCCTTTTGTAGGGGCGTTCGACGAGGTTCACGCACAGGAGTACGACCGCCGAGATCGCGATATTGATCAGCACCCATTTGAAAGCGAGCGCGTCGTTTCCGGTGCGCCAGAGATTGTAGACGGCGGTGGAAACGGTGGCGGTCTTTCCGGGCGTATAGCCCGCGATCATTGAGGTCGCGCCGTATTCGCCGAGCGCGCGCGCGAACGACAGCACAACGCCCGCGATGATGCCCTGCTTGCAGGCGGGGATGCGGATGCGCCAGAAGATGTAGGTGTTGGAAAGCCCGAGAGTGCGCCCTGCCGAGGCGAGGTTTTCGTCGAAATTCTCGAAGGCTCCGCGTGCCGTGCGGTACATCAGCGGAAAGATCACGACCGCCACGGCGAAGATCGCCGACCACCACTGCATGGTGAGCCTCAGATGAAAATTCTCATAGAAAAACGCGCCGACGGGACGCTTCGGTCCGAGCAGCAGTAAAAGCAGGTACCCCACCACGGTAGGGGGCAGTACCAGCGGCAGGGTGAGTATCACATCGAGTATTCCTTTGATCACACGCGGACACTTCGCGATATAGTATGCGGCGGCGATCCCGAGAAAGAAGATCGCGACCGACGCGATCGCGGCGATCCGCAGAGAGTTGAGTAAAGGGTATAGATCCATGGTTCAGTGGCTAGTGGTCAGTGGTCAGTGGTTAGTGGTCAGTGGCTAGTGGTCAGTGGTTAGTGGTCAGTGGCTGGTGGTCAGTGATCGGTAGTTATTTGATAGGGGTGAAGCCGACCTTGGTGAAGACTTCGCTTGCGGCATCGGTTTGCAGGAATTTGAGGAAGTCAGCCGCTTCGGACGTGTGCTTGCTGTCCTTGAGAACTGCGGCAGGGTAGATGACCTGTCCGCACATCTCCTCGGTGGCGGTGTCGACGATGGTGAGGTTCGCGCTGTAGGCGTCGGTTTGGTAGACGATGCCGCAGTCAACGGCGGCTTCGATGACCTGAGTGGTGACCTCTTTGACGTTGGAGCCGTAGGTCAGCTTGCCCGCTGCGGCAAGTTCGTCCTCGCTGAGGCTGAAATAGGTGAGGATCTTTTGGGTATACTGACCGACAGGAACATCGGCGTTGCCCATCGCGAGAAGGATGTCACTGCCTTTGAGCGCAGACACCATGTCGTCATAGGAGTTGATATTCTTGGGGTTTCCCTCGGGTACGCACAGAGCGACCTTGTTTTCGAGCAGGTCGATACGGGTGTCGGCGTCGATATAATCTAGCTTTTCCGGATTCTTCTCGGCGTCCTGCGTGCTGTCAAGCTCGTTCATCTGTTTCTGAGCCGCAGAGATGAAGAGATCACATTCCGCGCCCTCGACGATCTGGGTCTTGAGCGTGCCGGAGGAGTCAAAGTTGAAGCTGAGTTTGATCCCGGGATGGTCGGCTTCGTAGGCTGTTCCAAGCTCCGTGAGCGTTTCGGTCATGCTTGCCGCGGCAAAGACGGTAAGGGTGATCGGCTCTTTGGCTTCGGTCCCCGAATCAGTCTTCTTTTCGGATGAAGCACAGGCGGTGAGAACGCCGACCGACAGGAGAATACACATCAGGATCGCAATTGCTTTTTTCATTTCAACACCTCCGAGTATGAGAATATTCTACCATTTCTCGGGGAGAGTATCAAATAAATTGTTCTGTATTACAAAATAATAATTCTGTATTACGGAATTTCTGTTGATTTATCGTGCGACTTGCGATAGAATAGGAAAGAGGTGAGATTCATGCAGGAGGATACCAAGGTCAAATCGCTGAACAAAGCGATCACACTGCTGGATATATTGGCGGTTCAGGATGACGGCTTGAAGCTGTCGGAGCTGTCCGAGCGGGCGGGGTTTCCGAAAAGCACCGTGCATGCGCTGCTCTCGACGATGCGCGACAGAGGCTTGGTGAGTCAGCTTGACAACGGAGCCTATGCGCTCGGGATCAAGCTCTTTGAATACGGTGCGGCGGTATCGCGCGGCTTCGATATTTCTGCGCTCGCAAAGCCGTATCTGGAGCGACTCAGCGCTCTGTCAGGCTCGACGGCGGTGATCTCGATGATCGACAGCCGCGGCGTGGTGTCGTTCGATTACGCCTTTCCTAACGGCGGCGTGCGTATCATGCCTGAGATCGGTGTGCGGCTGCCTGTTCACGCGACCTCCCAGGGAAAGCTGATGCTCGCAAATCTGGCGAAGAGGGCGCGGGAAGCCTATCTGAAAAAGACTCAGCTCATGCCCTACACGCCGCATACCTTGACGGATATCGGGGAGCTGAACCGCAGGCTCGACGAAATTGCAGAGTTAGGCTATGCCGTCGAGGACGGCGAGTACAAGATCGGTCTGAGATCGGTGTCGGCTCCGGTCGTCGATAACGAGGGAAAGGTGCGGTATGCGCTGACGACGGTCGGCTTCTTTCGTCGGGCGCAGAGCGAGGAGTTTCTGTCCGCTGTCAACAACACCGTCGAGCAGGCAAAGAAGCTCTCGGCTGCGGTGGGTTATGTAGGGAAATGATCGGTACGATATTTCTTATGATAAAACAGAAAAGCTGCCCTGTTGGTACAAGGCAGCTTTTTTCTTTATGTGGCGCTTGTTCTGAGATCACGGTCGCGGTCGCCCGCTTCGGTCGTGTCGCGGAACAACAGCGAGATGCACCACAGCGCCGAGAGACCGACGATGACATAGATGATGCGGCTGATGATTCCCGACTGACCTCCCGCCAAAAAGGCGACGATGTCAAACTGGAAAAGTCCTACGCTGCCCCAGTTGATACCGCCGATAACCAGTAGTGTTAACGCGATTTTGTCCAGCATTTGAAAACCTCCTAACTGCGTTTCCTCAGTGATGAAACAGTCGCTTGTTCAGACTGTCAGGATTAGTTTTCGCCGCCGGTGCGTGATTATTCAGATCAGCTTGAAAATACCGTATATTAACACCGCGGCGCCGATGGCGAGCAGGACGCCTGCGATGACGCGCGTGATGAACAGGGCTTTTTTGAGCTTGTATTTTTCGATCATGATATCGGGCGGGAACGGCAGGAACAGGTACATCACTCCGAGAACCGTCAGGCTGGTGCCGCCGCCGATGAGTCCCGCCGAGGGCATGAACGAGAACAGAAAGATGCTGATGCCGATCGCAAGGACAAAAATACCGTTGATCACGGAAAAGAATTTTTGAAATTTCTCTCTCATATCATAGAAACTGAACGCGTTGTCCTGACACTCGTCGGAGCAGTACATCTCGTGATAGGAGATCTCTTTTGCACAGTATTCGCATTTTTTCATGTTTTATCACCTGAGAGCTATTTTATCACTACAGGAAAATTTTTGCAACATAAAAATGAAGTGTGTCGGGTCGTATCAAATCCCCTTTAGGTATTATGTTGAATTTCGCGTTCAATATTTGTAGAAAAAGTGAATTGAATCGCATGGTCGGTTTTGCTATACTTAAATGTGAGGAAATCTCAGAAACGGACGCCCGTAATGTGTCCGAAAACTTAGGAGGAATACTATGAAACTGAAACGTTTACTGAGCGTTCTGCTGGCTGTTGTGCTGGTCGTATCCTGCGCGGTCGTTGCAAGTTCTGTCGTCGCCACCGGCGCTAACAAGGACATCGTGACTACCTCGGCGTATGAGGATATGCTCGCACAAACTTCGGCGGATAACGGCTACGGACTGTCGTCTACGATCAACGACGGCACCATCCTGCAGGCTTGGACATGGTCTTTCAAGAACATCGAGGCTAACCTCGAGACCATCGCCGAGCAGGGCTTTACCACCGTACAGGTTTCGCCTCCTAACGAGATCAAGGCGGCTACCAAGGGCGCGAAGTTCGAGCAGGGCGACAACGGCTGGTGGATGTTCTATCAGCCCGCAGGCTTCCAGCTCAACGAGTCCGCCGACAACGCGCTGGGTACCAAGGCGGAGTTCGTTTCCATGTGTACCAAGGCGCATGAGCTGGGACTGAAGATCATCGTCGATACCGTTATCAATCATATGGGTACCAATGGCTATGAGAATGATGATCAGAGCAGCAGCTTTGATAAGAACCCGATCAACCACGTTACCGATCGCGCGAAGGAGTTCGAGCCGGAGATCTATAACAACAACCTGTTCCACTCTCCCTACAAGAACATGCAGTATCTTGAGAGAGACGTTTCCCAGTACGATTCTACCTATGACCTGACCCGCAACTGTACCTCGCATCTGCCCGACCTCAAGACCGAGGATTCCCGCGTACAGAGCGCGATCTACGACTATATGGACGAGCTGCTCACCGCCGGCGCCGACGGCTTCCGTTTTGACGCTGCGAAGCACATCGAGACCCCCGACGATATCTCATCCCTCAGATCCGACTTCTGGAAGAACACCCTGACAAAGGTCAGAGCGGCTCACCCCGAGAAGGAAGGCTACGCCTACGGCGAGATCCTGAACACCTGCGGCGTCAACCGTCCCTATTCGATGTACTTCAAGTTTTTTGAGGTCACCGACAACTGTGCTCACCGCGATCAGATCATGCCCGCTGTCAGAAACGGCGCAGGCAGCGGCAACGCGACTCCGTTCTATAACGACTCCGGCAACAGCGCCTTCACCAAGGCGAACACCGTTCTTTGGGAAGAATCCCACGATACCTATGTCGACGGTACCACCACAAGCCTGAATGTGGTCCAGAGAGGCAAGATCTGGGCGCTGACCGCAGGTCGTGCGGGCTTCACTACCGTATACCTTGCGCGTCCCGATGACGGTACCTCTACCAACGCGCTGAAAAATATCACCTTGGGCGACGCGAAAAAGACCTCTTGGTCAAACGCCACCACCAAGGCCATCAACCAGTTCCATAACTACTTCATCGGTCAGTCCGAGTACTGCACCGCAAATCAGAGCGGCAACGCCTACATCGAGCGCGGCACCACCGGCGCTGTGATCGTTCGCTGCGGCAGCGCAACCACCGGCGCAGTCACTCTGACCAACCACAAGCTCAAGGCGGGTACCTATACAGACGCGATCACCGGCGCGAAGTTCACCGTCACCGCATCCCAGATCAAGGGTAATGTCGGCAACACCGGCGTTGCGGTCATCTACTATGACGAAGTAAAGCCCACCGAGCCTCCGACACAGAAGCCCACCGAGGCTCCCCAGCCCACCGATCCTCCCACAGAGGCTCCGACCGTTTTCGGTCAGGGCAAGCTGATGGGCGATACCGATGAAGACGACAGCGTTACGATATATGACGCGACCCTCATCCAGCGCGTTCGTGCCGACCTCGCTCAGCCCACCACTTACTACAATGTTGTCGGCGACGTCGATCAGGACAACGAAGTCACCGTTCTTGACGCGACCGCAATCCAGCGTTTCCTGGCGGATCTGAAGCTTGACGAGAAAGCCAAGATCAATGTCCGCGTCGGTGGCAGTGTGACTCCCGAACAGCCCACTACTCCGTATGTACAGCCCACGGATTCGCCGATTATCACTCCGACGGATCCGGTCTATCCGACCGATCCTGTTGAGAATCCGACCTATCCGGATGATCCTTCTTATCCGCACCGCGACGGCTGTTACACCATCATCTTCTCGAATTCTCAGGGCTGGACCGGTTCCATGTGCCTGTATTACTGGAAGACCGGAGAGGAAGGTCCCAGCCCGTGGCCGGGCGAAGCGATGGAGTTCTATGACACTAACGAATACGGTCAGTCACAGTACTTCGGTTTCGTTCCGATGGATTATGATAACTACATCATCAACGGCTCCGGCGGCACCGTTCAGACAGCCGACTGTTCCGTCAGCGGCGATATCGGCGTATGGCCCGACACCCTGAATCCCGAGGGCAAGTGGGAAGTCGGTACCTGGGATCTTTGATCCGTATAAGTGAATTAATTACGGCAGGCGGTCGATTTGACCGCCTGCTTTCGTAGATGGATATTTCGGAGTTTAGTATGCATATTCCAAAAAGTGACACCGTGGATATCGAGGTGCTGACCTTTGAGAAAGCGCTCGTATCCACCAATGATGATTATGATAAGGAGCAGTGGCTGTACGTCCCCGATTTCTACAGCGAATACCGTTATATCCTCGGTACGAGGGGTAAGAAGCCGTTGATCTGTATCGGCATCAATCCCTCGACCGCCGCGCCGGATGACCTCGACAATACGCTCAAGTCGGTGGAGCGGATCGCGCTTCATAACGGCTTTGACAGCTTCATCATGTTCAACGTCTATGCCCAGCGCGCGACCAATCCCGACGACATGGAACGCGAGTGCAACAGCCTTTTGCACGAGGAAAACATGAAGGCGTTCGAATATGTCTTGAAGCTCAGCGGGGATGCTCCGTCGGTCTGGGCGGCGTGGGGCAATATCATCGAAAAGCGCGGGTACCTGCCCGCGTGCGTTCAGTCGATGATCGCGCTCGGTGAGCGGTACGGCGCAAAGTGGTACTCTGCGGGAAAAATATCGAAGAAGGGTCATCCGCACCATCCGCTGTATCTGAAAAAGGATACGCCGCTCGATGACTTTGATATCAAAGCCTATCTCGCGATTTTTACATAAGGAGTTTTAAATGGATCAGAATCAAAGACAGGGCAGAGGACTTTTGATCGTCGGCAGAATCCTGCTGGTACCGGCGATCGTCGCACTGGTCGCAACGCTTGCTCTCTTTATTCATCATACGGTTCAGAATGGTCAGGATCGCATCTTCGACGCGATACCGGAATTCTTCCGTGAACCTTACGGCGCAGTTTTAGGTGCGGCGGCTTTCCTACTCGCCGCAGTCGCCTATTTGGTGCTGATGGCGTTCTATCGGATGAAGGGCGCGTCAAGCGGCGAGGGGAGAAAAGAGTACATCATCGCGAGAGTCCTCGCAGCCATCGTCGGAATCGTCGTTCTCATTTCCGGCTTTGCCAAAATGATACAGAAATAAAACAGAGCATATTCGAAGTTCTTTACAGTTTCTCGACACCTTATCGTAGGGGCGACCACCGGTCGCCCGATCACCTTTCCGTGATATCCGGTTCAACGCAAAGCAAATCCACATTTGCGTAGGGTACGGCGCTTGGGACGTGCCGTGTCGCCGTCGGCGACATTCGCACAGCGACCGTAGGGACGACCACCGGTCGTCCGCAGAATGACGAACGTTGATGATATATGCAACCGCAGATAGGAATGATATGTTTCTACCGGCGGACGGGCAATGCCCGTTCCTACGTCGATGTTGGAATAACGGTCAATAACGCAGATAGGGATGAAACGTTCCTGCCGGCGGTACGTCGGAAACCGCCGTGCCCTACGAAGAAATCTGTACTCCCTCAATGAACATCTTTATACTGTTATGTAGTGACCGTTTGTCAATAGGCAAAAGTCACAAAAGTAAAAAGGCAG
>JAFSRK010000175.1 GCA_017446165.1 Ruminococcus sp. | reverse complement strand
TCCTTTTTCGCCTTTTCATTGATCGAATTCTCAAGGTCAACACCGGATGCTTCTGCTTCCTTGGACGCATCGGTCTTGACGACCTTCTTATTATAGAGCGACCGATCCATTCCCGACCAGAGATACAGCCTGCCGTCTTCACAGCCGTTGTTCTTGAGCTGTTGGGAGGCGTATTTGATCGCTTCGCTTCTCTTGGAGGTGTAATCGTTTGCCTGGTAGAGTCCCTCAACGAGTACGCTCAAGCCGCCGACCGAGAGTACGATGCGCTGCGCCTGAGTCATCGAGTGTACCAGAGGATACACGACGGAGAGATGATCCTCCAGCGTCGCGTCGTTTGCCAGCTCCATGAAATACTGCGCGAGCGTCATATCGTTTGAATAGGTCTGTGTGATTTCCTCATTTTTCTGAGTATTTTCGGCGTTTTGCTGTTCGCCTGCTTCGGTCGCCTGTTCGCTGCCGGCAGTATTCTGCGCAGTTGTTTCGGTGAGCAGCGTGGCTTTATTGACGACCGTCTCCCCCGCTCTCTGATAGGGGATCGCATCGAGAAGTGCGTAGGTCTTCATCGCGTCGGTGTATTCCGGATAGCGACAGTTCGTACCCGCCGCCGAGAGCTTATCACAGGCGTTCTCCTCTGTCATGCCCTCCAGCTCGGAATAACCGAATGTTTCGCCGTAGGTATCAAAGCGTTCTTTCGCTTCGGTGTAAAGTTCACTGAATTGACGGATCTCTTTGACCAAGGCCTTTGCGGGATCCTGGCACTGCTGATCATACATGTTCTGTTCTTCGGAGGTAGCGTTCGGATATACGACCGCGACCTCGTCCGCCTTTGAGCGGTCCACCCACGTCGTGCCGTCCTCATTATAGTCGGACGTCGCACTGCACAGCAGGTCGTTGATCCTGCCGAGTACCATCGAGCTGCCTCGCTGGATAAACTTCTCAAAGAACGTGATATCCGCATTATTGATTAGATAGTAGCCCAGCTGATTATTCAGCGCTTCGTGATCCTTCGCCTCATCCACATAGATCAGATTCAGCGAATCATACGCCATCAGCGCATTCGGGCTGCCCGCGACCATCTTTCGGTTCATCTCGTTGACAAGCACCATCATCTGAGCCGCCTGATCCCTGAAGTCCTCGATGTGTTTGTCAAGGAACTCCTCGTAATCGATCTCTTCATAGTGGGTATTCTTCATATCCAACAGTGTGAGATCCGTGATCGCGTCGCCGGGATCCTCGGTTGTCTTATAGCCGAGATAAGCGCTGACAGAGTAAGTTACTATTTCTCCTCTTTCTTCGTCTTCTTCACGGAGATTGGCATACGCGCCTTCGTTGAGGTTAGTGGCAGAGAAAGTGAAGCCTTCCTTCTCGCAGGCCTTACGCGCTTCTTCCTCATTCTTGCCGTAGAACATCTTGACTTCGCTCAGATACTGCTTCGAGAGCTTCATATCCGTTCCGACCGCTGCGGAAACCATCTGAATCGGCTCGCTGCTGATAAAGATACAAACAGCGAGTACCAGTGCGATCATCGCGAGAAAGTGTCTGAACTTTTTCATTGTGTTCCTCCTTTCCGCCTCTTGCGGTTATAGATCAATCCGCCCGCCAGCGCCGCGACTATGACAACCGCGCCGATGATCAGAGCCGTGTAACCGCCCGAGAAAACCGAAGCCCTCAGTTCGGTGTTGATTATCTGTGTATCCGTCAGAGTCAGCCTGCCGTAATCGGCGCGGAAGAATTCCTGCTGCTGATAACTGCTGGTCAGGCTGCCTCCGAGCTTGACATTTCCGTCGGAGGAGCTGCGCAGTCGAACCTCGGATCCGTGATCAAGACCGTGGTCATAGATCAACGCGCCGCTTCCCAGCACGAGATTATCCTTGGTGCCGATACCGTCGTTGCTGCGAATCACCGTGACTCCGGCGACACCGATCGAACCGGAGTTATCGACATAAATACCGCCGCCGTTAGAGCCGGAGGTGTTGGCTGTCACGCTGCAGCTCTCCAGATACATATTTTCTTTATCCATATAGATCGCGCCGCCGTTGTCATCCGCATTGTTGCGGACCAGAGTACAGCCGATCAGCCACAGACCGTCGTCTGTATTACCATACAGTGCGCCGCCGTTGTCCTCGGAGTAATTCCCCTCGAATCGGACATCTTGGAAATACGCCTTGCCGTTATTCTGAAAAACGCCGCCGCCGTCATCTTCACTCGCACGGCAGTCGGAGATCGAGCCGCCGACAAAGCGGGTCTCGCCGTGATCCTGATAGATGGCGCCGCCCTGATTATCATCAGCGGTACAGGCGGTGATGGTGACATTTTCACAGGTCAGACGGTTATCGTCGTCCTCGAGATAGATGCCGCCGCCGTAATCATACGCACGGCAGGAGCGGATCGTACAATCCTTGAGCTTCGCCTGCGCCTTGTCTTTCAAATAGATGGCGCCGCCCTCGTTCTGATGAAAGACCGCCTTGTCCGTCCAGCAGTTGGATATCAGAACGCCGGTGAGATCAGCCGAAGCAGAGCCGCTGAGCTTGATCGCGCCGCCCTTGTCGGTGGTGCCGCCGTTATAGAGCGTGCCGCCTGTCATGACAAGCTTTCCCTTACACTCGATCAGTCCGCCGGTATTGTCGCTTCGTCCGCCCTGGATACTGCCGCCGAGGAAGCTTTCACAGCTTTTGCGGGTAGGCGCAGAATCCGTGACGGTCAGCGTCGCGCCTTCGCCCACCTTGAACAGCTCGCCGTCGTCCTGTGTCTTTTTGATAGCGCGGATAATGGGATAACCGTTGAGATCGAGCTTGACGCTCTGCCCGTTTCCGAGTTCCAAGGGTTTGTCGAGCAGCCATACGCTTTCGAGACGAATGGTCAGCGTCGAATCGCTTCTGCCCTTCTCCCACGCTTCGTTACAGGTGGTATACGCAATGCTGCCCACGATGGAGTTGCCGGTATTCTCAAAGGAGATGTTCATATAGTCGCCGCCGTGCTTGGAGGAGGTGAACGGCCATGAGCGGATCGTGATCTCCGAGCTTTCGATCGCCTTTCCGCTGCCGTTGACCCACATGCGCGCCTTGAGTCCGTAGCTGCGGAAGGTCAGACCACCGCCGAAATCGGGGATGACCTGTACCGCAACAGGGCTTGCGGTTCCCAGATCAAAGGTGTGTTCCACCTTATCGCCCTCGTCGTCGAGGTCGTTGCGGTTCGCTTCCCAGCGGTGCGATGCACCTGCGGAATCAACAAGATTGATCGGAAGGATATCACTGTTCCAGCCACCCGCGTCGTTTGTACACTCCAGCTCGAGCTTGACCGAGACCTTCATATCGTCCGGGGTGTCGTCAAAGATATTGAACACCGCTTTGACGGTATAGCTTTTATCTATCTTATCGGTTAATGTTATCGTTTCTTTATTATAGGTTTTGACCGAAACGGAGGGGTGATCGTAATTTGAGCCGTTGAAGCCGGTCCACCGGTTGTTGTTCTCGGTACTCTTAACCTCAAAATGGTCAAATACACAACCTGCAGCGGGCTTTGCAGTCAGCGTGACCTTATCGCCTTTCTGATAAGAACCGGCGCCCTCGACGCTGCCGTAGCCGCGGTCACATTCCGCCGTGACGCGGAAACCGTTATTCGAATAAGTGTTGCCGCTCTTCGTTACCTCGGAGGAGCCGAACGTAGGATAGGGATCAGATCCGATATTCTGCGAAAAAGGAGCTGTGATACCGTAGTCATTGTAAGTAACGGGGTCAACGTTCATTTGATAGCAGATTTTTCCGGAGAGGATCTCAGATGAGGTTGCCCATTCTGCGCGATCACCGGCTTTACCGCTGAGATATTGGGCGGAATACGGAAGCGCATAGCAGTACGGAGTATCCGACTTCGCGTTTCCGCTGATGGCACCGACCTCGCTGTCGCCGGTCACAACGCCCATGTTCAGACATTTGATCGGTCTGCCTTCGCCGCAGATACCGCCGATCTGATCATCGCCGTAAACCCTGCCGTCGTTGATACAGCAGATCACTGCCCACTCATGAATTGCCTTGCCGCAGATGCCGCCGATATAGTCGTCGTCGGTACTGAATACCTTGCCGTCGTTGAAGCAGCCGACGATAATGCCGGAGCCGGTCATCTCGCCGACGATGCCGCCGATGCGCTCGGAATCTCCGCCGCCGCCGACCGTACCGTGGTTGGCACAGTATTCAACGATACCGTTCAGCTTACCCACGATACCGCCGCCGCAATCATAATTATGGTTTACCGTTTTATGATTGACGCAATAGCGGATGATGCCGTCGCTGTGACCTGCGATTCCGCCTCTTTCAGGGTCTTGGTCATCGGAATTGACGTCAGCGTTCTGGGTACAGTGATCCACCAAGCCGCCGTATCCGACAGAACCGACGATACCACCCTCAAAGTCATCCGTAGCGTTTGAGATATACACCTCGCAGTAAATATTACAAACGTGTCCGGATTCCAAACGACCGACGACGCCGCCGACGGTTTCGTCACCGACAACAGTACCCTTGACCGCGAGGTTACAGATGGTGCCGCCGGATACAAATCCGAACAATCCGACATTGTCTTCACCGCTCCTGTGTGAGAAGCCGGTGATAGTGTGATTGTGTCCGTTGAAGCTGCCGCGGAATCGGTGATTGGCGCTTCCGATGGGCGTCCATTGGATACCGGCAAGATTGATATCACACATCAGATGGATCGTCTTTCCTGACATATTATAGTTGTTCACAACAAGATTGAACAGACCGCCGAGATCGGCAGCGCTGTTGATATAAAGGTCTTTCTCATTACTGTGGGCGTGATACCAGTTCACAGACGATATAGAACCGTCCCACACAGACCAGTTCGTTCCCGTGCAGTCATGACGGGTCGCGCCCCACTCGGACATCGGCTCGATCGTCGATGCATGAACGAAGCGGAAACGCTGATTGGGCGCTCTGTGCTGATTAGTCAACGAAATAGCTGAACCGTCATTCCATGTGTCGCCCTGCACATCCCAGACAAGAGAATCATTGAGCTTGCTGTGGATGCAATAGGTGCCGTCGCCGAGGCTTTCAAGGCGCCAGAGCTGAGCGTCGGTGCCATTATAATCATAGCCCTGCAGCCGCTTTCCCGTAGAAACGGTGCCGCCCGGGACGTCAACGACATTTCCGTTCTGTTTGTTCTTTATATAATAGTAGTCGCCGACCTTGCCGAGCGTCCAGAGCTCATTGGACCCATAGTTCGAACTCCAAAGCTGCAGGGTCGTGCCGCTGACGTTATCCAGATCGATACAGCTTCTTCCCGCGTTGCACGGTACGATGGCGTATTCTTCATCGGTACCGTAACGTACAAAATCGTCCGCTTCATTAGAAGCGTCATTAACGACAACCGAAGCGCTGCCCGAGGTTTCCGCCGCAGAAACGGACAGCGGCAGACAAAGCGATACCAGCATCAGCGCGATGAACAGCGCGATAATACGTTTTTTCATGTCTGTCACCTCGATTTCTTCGGTTTGTCGGGACGCTTCTTGCGGATGATGATGATCGTCACCGCCGCGATGGCGATCACTGCGCCGATCGTGATCAGCGCAACGAAGCCGCCGTTTGAAAAGACAGAAGCCTGGTATTTATTTACACGGTCGGTGCGTTCTGTGCGCTCGATATAGATATTCTCCGGTACATCGCGCAAGCCTGTCAGGTTTGCAGCGGTAGCGGGCAGCCCGTCGCGGGGCGTGAGTATCGTCAGCCTGACAGCTTTGCCCGGGACGGAGCTTTCCAGAGAATCCGGCGTTGCCGGATCAGCGGATGTATTTGCCGCCGTGACGGTATCCAAGAAATGTACGGGTATCTTGGTACAGACAGTCTGATCCTCCGACAACGTCAGATAGGAATCCTCATTCATGCTGTATGTATATGCCGTGGTTACGCCCGGCGAGAAGAAATAGCCGTTCGCCCACGATCCGAACAGGAAATTCTGCTTTTCCTCCAGCTTCTCCGCGTAGAGCATGGAGATGGGATTTCCCGCGTTTTTAGCTTTTGTACGGTAAATGAAATAGGGTTCTTCACCCTGTATCGGCTGAGTGGAAATGCGAACGTATTCCGCGCCGGAGATACTGACGGCTGCCGCCGTGACATGCTCCGACTGTCCGTTCTGATCGTCGACAATCTGTTCATCCTCGAGCGACTGTACCGTCTGAGCGGAAACAGCGGCAACACCTGTGATCGCCTGTTCGGGATCGGAAGTGCGCTCATATCCGATGATGGTGTAGGTATCGGACGCATCGTCGATGTCGCCCTCGACAAAATAATTGTACCCGCGTTCACACGCAGTATAGACTGCGTTCCACTTATCCGTGTCGGTGATGACTCCGATCTCACTGATATAGGGACGGATAAGTCCGTCACGGATCTGTGCCAGATAGACGACGTCCGTATCGCTCCCCTGCTCCAGATCGGCAGGAGCGCCCTCGGGCGTGCGCACGATCTCAGCGCCGTCGTTGGTGATAGGATACAGCACATTATCGTCCTTGGTGTTTCCGCGCAGGACATCCAAGCCTACGAGCGATGCGCCCGCGCGTTCGTCACGCGTCGCATAGATACAGCCGCCGGCGCTGATGTCGAGTCCTGCATTCACATCAACATGGCTTACACAGAAATAGGAAACGCCGTTTGCGTCCGTATAAGTGTCGCCCACATCGGGAGAAACGATCACGTTCGTGATCGGAAAGCCGGTGTTCACCTTGTATGCAAGGTAGACCTGAGCAGCAGGGTCAGCCGCCACGTTCAGTCCTACCATCATAACCGACCAGCCGTCCTCCTCCAGTGTATCGATCGCATCAGCTCCTGCCTCTACTCTCAGCTCCGTGATGAAGCGTCGGTTGGCAGCGCTGACCGGCGTCGCCGTAGGAAGCATCAGCAGAACCATCATGACAACGGCTAAGAATACGGAAACGATCCGCCGAGATTTCGATAGTTGATTCATAAGGATCACCATTCAATACAGTCCGTTGCACAAGCGGCAGCAGTCTGCCGTTTTGTGCCTGTATTGATCCTTTCTACAGTTTTTTCACACGACATGCCGATAGATCAGCGGGCGTCGGAAACCTTGATACCGTTCTTCCTTGCGAGC
>JAFSRK010000174.1 GCA_017446165.1 Ruminococcus sp. | reverse complement strand
GCTCACCGAGTACGAGCTGATCCCCGAGGAGTGGGGCGGCGACACGCCCTGCGTACCCGTATCCGCCAAGACCGGTATGGGCATCGACGATCTTCTCGAGATGGTTCTGCTCGTTGCAGATATGAAGGAACTCAAGGCGAACCCCGACCGCGCCGCCAAGGGTACGGTCATCGAGGCGCGTCTTGACAAGGGCAGAGGTCCTGTCGCGAGTGTTCTGGTCCAGAACGGTACCCTCAGGACCGGCGACATCGTCGTCGCGGGCATGGCGGTCGGTCACGTCCGCGCCATGACCGACGACAAGGGCAACCGCGTCACCGAGGCGGGTCCGTCCGTTCCGGTCGAGATCACCGGTCTTGCCGACGTCCCCTCGGGCGGCGATACCTTCAACGCCGTCACCGACGAGCGTCTTGCGCGCGAGCTGGTTGAGCAGAGACGTCACGAGAAGAAGGAAGCCGAGTTCAATGCCCAGACCAAGGTCACGCTCGACAACCTCTTCGATCAGATGAAGCTCGGCGAGGTCAAGGAGCTCAAGATCATCGTCAAGGCTGACGTACAGGGCTCCGTCGAGGCAGTCCGCCAGAGTCTTGAGAAGCTCTCTAACGACGAGGTTCGCGTCAACATCATCCACGGCGCAGTCGGCGCGATATCCGAGTCCGACGTCATGCTCGCGAACGCCTCGAACGCCATCATCGTCGGCTTCAACGTTCGTCCCGACGCGACCGCTCAGGCGAACGCCGAGCGCGACGGCGTCGATATGCGCATGTACCGCGTCATCTACGACTGCATCGAGGAGATCGAGAGCGCGATGAAGGGTATGCTCGCTCCCAAGACCCGCGAGGTCATCCTCGGTACCGCCGAGGTCCGCAACGTCATCCGTATCAAGTCGATTGGAAACATTGCCGGCTCCTACGTCAAGAGCGGTAAGATCCAGCGCGGCGCAGGCGTCCGCCTTGTCCGCGACGGCATCATCATCGCCGACGACACCATCGGTTCTCTCCAGCGCTTCAAGGACAGCGTCAAGGAGGTCGCCGAGGGCTATGAGTGCGGTATCGGCCTCGAGAAATACAACGATATCAAGGAAGGCGACATCTTCGAGGTATTCACCATCGAGGAATACAGGGAGGACTGACGTCTCCGGTGAAATTTCGCTGCGCGAAGTGAAATGCGCTTCGCGCGTGAAAATTGCCTTCGGCAAGCGATATTTGCCGATGGGCAAGCTGTGGGCGGGCGTTGCCCGCACCTGATTTTGATTATAGAGGAATTACTATATGGCTAATCATAAATTAGGCAGAACGACTGAGGATATCAAGCGTGAGCTGACCGCGATCTTTCGCGAGCTGAAGGATCCCAGGGTGATCTCCTGCTTTCTGTCGATCGTTCGCGTCGAGGTGACCAACGACCTGAGCTACTGCACGGTGTATATCAGCGCGCTCGAGGGACTCGACAAGGCGAAGAACGCCGCCAAGGGTCTGAAAAGCGCCGCGGGCTTCATCCGCCGCGAGCTGGGACTCAGGCTCAGACTCCGCCATGTGCCGGAGCTGATCTTCACCCCCACCGATTCGATCGAGTACAGCGCGGAGATCTCGAGGATTCTCAACAGTCTGGATATCAAAGATGACGAGGAGGAACCCCATGAGGATGATAACGCTTGATGAAGTAGCCGCTCTGCTGAGAGAGAACGATGATTTCAAATTACTGACCCATTCTTATCCCGACGGCGATACCCTCGGCGGCGCGTTTGCGCTTGCCTTTGCCCTGAGAAAGCTGGGCAAAAGGGCGAACGTCGCCGTCAACGGACCCGTGCCGTCCAAGTTCCGCTATCTCGTGAAAAATTATAAAGAGCAGGATTTCACGCCGAAGTATATCGTCAGCGTTGACGTCGCGGCGATGTCGCTGCTCGGCGACAGCGTGATGGAGGGCGTGAAGGGCATCGATCTGTGCATCGACCACCACCGCACCAACACCGTCGTTGCCGACAACATCTATGTCGACGGCGACGCAGCGGCAGCCTGTGAGACCGTTTATCAGCTGGTCGAGCTGCTCGGAGTGGAGCTTGACGAGGATATCGCGGGCGGCATCTATACCGGTATCTCCACCGATACGGGCTGCTTCTGCTTCACCAATACCACTCCGCGCACCCATCGGATCGCGGCTCAGGTGATCCCTTTCTGTGACTGGAAGCAGATCAACTATATCAACTTCGTCGTCAGAACACGCGCCAAGATCAAGATGGAGCGCATGATCTATGACACGATGGAGTTCTACGCGGGCGGAAAATGCGCCATCGTCTACACCACCCTCGCCATGCAGAAGGCGCTCGGCGCCGGCGACGACGAGATGGAGGGGCTTGCCAACATCCCCCGCCAGGTCGAGGGCGTTGAGATGGGCATCACCATGCGCGAAAAGGACGGCGGCGTGTTCAAGGTATCCGTGCGTACCAACGACGGGATCAACGCGGCTGAATTTTGCAAGAAGTTCGGCGGCGGCGGTCATCCCGCGGCGGCAGGCTGTTCGGTCGAGGGCGACCTCGCGACCGTGAAGAAGCTGCTCGTCGACGCTGCCGAGGAATATATCTGATATGGACGGTGTTCTGCTGATTCACAAGGAGAAGGAGTTCACCTCCTTCGATGTGGTCGCGGTGGTGCGCCGTTGCCTCTCTCAGAAGAAGGCGGGGCATACCGGTACGCTCGATCCGAGCGCGACGGGTATTTTGCCCGTCTTGCTCGGCACGGCGACCAAGGCGCAGGACATCATCCCCTGTCAGGATAAGCGCTACAAGGCGGCTTTCAAGCTCGGCATCGCGACCGATACGCTGGATATCTGGGGCGAAGTGATCGAGGAGAAGCCCGCTCACTGCACCCGCGAAGAGGTTGAAAGAATGCTCGATGACTTTCGCGGAGAGATCCGACAGCTCCCGCCGATGTATTCGGCGGTCAGCGTAGACGGCAAACGCCTCTATCAGTACGCCCGCGAGGGCAGGGAGGTCGAGCGCAGACCGCGCACGGTGACCGTGTATTCGCTGGAGCTTCTGGATTTTGATGAAGCGGCTCAGTCGGGAACGCTCGATATCAGCTGTTCCAAGGGGACCTATGTCCGCACCCTGATCGACGACCTCGCCCGCGCGCTCGGTACGGTCGGCGTGATGACCGACCTTGAGCGTTATGAGGCGTGCGGCTACAGCCTCGCCGATGCGATCACGCTCGACGAGCTGAAAGCGATCACCGCGAGCGGCGAGATCGACCGGACCGCGCCGTATTTCCACACGGTCGAGAGCCTGTTCGGCGTGTATCCGGAGCTTGTCGTCAGCGACAAGCAGGCGAACCGATTCAAGAACGGCAACCCGCTGGACGTCGCGCGAACGGCGGTGAAGAACTCCGCCGAGGACAAAAAAATATACCGCGTGAAGGATAGGGAGGGCAACTTCCTTTCACTCGGTATCGTACAGGATGATATGATCAAATTATATAAGCACTTCTGATCCGAAAATCAGAAGTGCTTTTTTGCTTATTGCATTTCGTTTGATAATGTGGTAATATTTAATTGCCAGACAGAATTTTATATTTTTCACAGCACTCAGCGTGTGTTTTTGCTTATGGTAAAAATACAGGCTCAGTTTTAATACACGCTTCGTGTTGTGATTAAAATTTTGTTTGGCGACAGTTGAGCTGTGTATTTTTCAGTGCGCGGCTTTGCTGCGCACTTTTTTACTTATTGCATTTCGTTTGATAATGTGGTAATATTTACTTGCGACACAGCAGAATAATCTCCCGAATGAGTATACCTTTTTACTTGGTAAAAACGTATGCTTGTTTACAGTATGCTCTTTCGGGACTATCTGCATGTGTCGCAACATGCAAGCTGCGTTTTTCGGTGCGCGGCTATGCTGCGCACTTTTTTATTTAATGGGGTTGTTTTTGGTGAGCATGGATTTTGAAAAATCATTTTCCGACTATTTGGATCGGAAAGAATATGACGAAGCTGAGCAAGCACTTTTCGCCGCGGTACGTTCAGCCTATAAAGCAGGATGGGACGCCGCCGGTGGAGATCCTCCTAAGCCACAGGGAATCCTGCATATCGTCAGTAATCAGAATAATAAGAGTGGTGGAAGAAATGATTAAGCATATGACCAACAGCGAGGAACAGGTAATGAAACTGCTTTGGCAGTCCGATAGAGCGTTGTCATGTACCGAAATAGCAGAATTGTCTGTGGACAAGACATGGAAAGACAGCTATATACACACTATCGTCAAGTCATTGATCAAAAAAGGAATTGTCAAAGTCGAAGCCTTTGAGCTGGTATCCCGCAGCTATGCGCGCAAGTTTGCGCCGCGAATCAGCTATGACGAATATGTACTCCTGTCGGGTTTCTCTACGAAAGAGTTAAATAATACAGAAAGGATGTATGATTTCATCCTGACGATATTGGAGCATTCCGATGTCGATAGGCTAAAAAGCTTTATCAAGGACAAACTATAACAGTAAAATCACAGCGAGGTAATGACACGGTCACTACCTCGCTTTATTGATGTGTTAATCAGGTTTTTTCGTCCGCCGCTTCGGGAGCGTTCTTGCCGATGCTCTCGATGCTGCCCATTGCGCTTGCCTTCGACTTGCAGCCTTCGAGGTGGCAACGATCTCACCGTTGCTCGCGGTCGCTTTCATTACAAATTTGCCGACAGATATCCGTCGGATTTGCGGATGATACGGCAAAACGGTTATTTCAAATTTTCGTCGACGGGGTAGGAGGTGATGAACTTCACGGCGCGTTCGATGCTGTCTTTAGAGTTCTTGTAGTCGCCGCCCTGGTTGCGATAGTCGTACATCGTGGTGAAGTGGGTGACGTCGTCATACAGGGTGTCCATGTACTTCTTCGAGAGGGTGTTGGTTGCCTCATAGAAGTCGTTCCATGTCTTCTTGTCCATCGCTTTTTTATGACTGTTCGCAGTGGTCATGACGAGGGCATAGTGGTTCAGACAGATGTAGTCCTGCGCCGCGTACTGCCTGCGGAATTCCGGATCCTGACCGAACTGGGTGTAGACGGTTCTCAGCAGATGCAGCACATCCGCCTCGACGCGGTCGCAGACATAGCAGGTATGCTCCAGCTCCGAGATCGCCGCGATGTTCTGCTTGGAGGGCTGGTCGGTCATCTTCTTCGGGAACACCTTGTTCCTCAGCTCGTCGATGTGGGTCTGCAGGAGCAGGGCGTTCGACAGGCGCGGGCCGTTGTTGATCATCATCGAGAAGTGTCGGTGACAAAAGCCGGTGCGGTTGGTGATGATGCGCACATCGGGAGCCATCATCGCGGCGCCAGTGATGTATTCGACATACTGTTCCTCGAGCATGCGGTGCATGCGGCAGATCGGACAGCCGTCGGTCTCGGTGAAAAGGTCGGTGATCGGGATGGTACAGATGTTAGGCTTCATAGGAATTCCTCCGTAATCGGTAATTGGTTGCGGGAGGACTTTGTCCTCACCTAATTTTTTAAAAATATTATAGCATATTCAAAACGGATATGGTATACTGTTTTTAGATTTTTTGGAGATTTGATATGAGTGAACTGATTTTTGAGAATATCCGCGATCTCTCGCTCGGCGAAACGCTCGACTGCGGTCAGTGCTTTCGATGGAAAGAGATCGCCGACGGCTGTTTTCGCGGTGTTGTCCGAGGTGTGGTCGCGACCGTATCCATGGACGGCGACCGGCTTGTCATCGACGGCGCAGGGGAAGAACAGCGCGGGATGTGGGCGGACTACTTTGACCTGTCGCTCGACTACAAGGCGGTCAGAGAACAGCTCTCCGCGATCCACCCCGTGATGGCGGAGGCGGCGCGCTTCGCCCCGGGGATACGGATACTGAACCAGGAGCCGTTTGAAGCGCTCATCAGCTTTATCATCTCACAGAACAACAACATCAAGCGCATCGCGGGCATCGTCGAGAGATTGTGCGAGCATTTCGGCGAGGAGATCGGCGCGGGCGAGCATGCCTTCCCGACTGCCGAACGCTTGGCTGTTTTGGAGCCTGACGACCTCGAGCCGATCCGCGCGGGCTTTCGCCACCGCTATATCATCGACGCCGCGCGAAAGGTACACAGCGGCGAGATCGACTTGGAGTACATCAGAGGGCTGCCCTATGATGCGGCGCGTGCCGAGCTGATGAAGGTCACCGGCGTGGGCGTCAAGGTCGCCGACTGCGTGCTGCTCTACGGGCTTCACCGTCTGGACGGTTTCCCGCTCGACGTCTGGATGAAACGCGCGATGGCGGCGCTGTTCGACGGTATGGATCCTGCGGCGTTCGGCGATTATGCCGGCGTCGCCCAGCAATATATCTTTCACTATTCACGAATGCATCCCGAGAAGTTTTTATAAGGAGTTTGTTTATGAATATACTGTTTGTGTTGGCTATCGTTTGTCTGATCGCCTTCGCCGTATCGAGTATTTTGAAGCCGTTCCGCTATACACGGATCGTGCGCTTCGCCTCATGTGCGGGCGCGGTGATCTTTTCGATCGCGGCGGGAGTCGTCGACAGCTATCTGATGCCGCTTTGCGTCGGTTTGGCGGTGTTCTCTGTTGTGAGCATGGGAATGTCGCTTCTGACGAGTCGGATCAAATCCGACGGATTTTCCAAATTCATCGGCTTCATGGCGAAGGCGATGCTGGTCGTCCTCTTGCTCGAGGCGGTGTGCTTCAACTTCAACAGCTACCATCTCTGGAAGGGCGACTATGAAGAGACCGCGATGGATCTCTCCGGCGCGAATCTCAGCGGACTTGTCGAAGCCGACGGCGGCTATATCAGCGACGGCGATACCGCGACGATCGAGTTCACCGATCTCAACAAGAAGATCGGCGTGATCAAGCTCGACGTCAGGGGCATGCAGTACAAGACCGATTACTCGGTCGACTTTGCCGACGAGACCAACGCCTCCTACTATATGCGCTCGGGGCTGGTCAGCGGCTCGGTGTTCAACGAGATCGAGGCGACGAAGTACATCGTCTGCGACTTTTCGGGCAGCGTCAGCAAGCTGAAAATCAACCTCAGCGGACTCACCGAGAACCCCGTCACCCTCACGGGCGTGACCCTCAACGCCGATTATCCCGCGAGCTTCTCCTATCTGCGGTTCTGTCTGATCCTGCTCGGCATCGCCTTTGTATGGGCGTTCAAGCGCTCGGCGAATTTCAGAAAGCCGCTTGGCGATCAGCTCTATGTCACCAAGGCGGTCACCGCCGTCGTGATCGTCGCGGTGGTCATCTTGTCGTTCGTCCTATCGTCGGTGAACCTGCACCCCGAGACGGATTTCAATATGGATACCGGCAACCAGATCACTCAGGAGCTGGTCGACGCGCTCGAGAGCGGAAAGGTCGAGCTGAACGAGAAGCCCGGTCAGCAGCTGCTCGATATGGAGAACCCCTATGACTGGTCGGCGCGCTCCGAGCAGAATATCAACGCCAAGTGGGACCATGTCCTGTTTGACGGCAAATACTATTCCTACTACGGCGTCGGATCCGTTCTCTTGCTGTTCATGCCCTATCACCTGATCACCGGGCATTATCTCGCGAGCTTGGTCGGCGTGCTGTTGTTCAATACGATCGCGCTGATCTTCCTCGGCATGACGTTCTTCAAGCTGATGAAGAAGCTGTTCCGCGATATCCCGCTGTCGATGTACACGGCGGCGCTGATCATGATCTTCGCCGCGTGCGGCGTGTGGTACTGCACGGTGATGGCGAACTTCTATGAGATCGCCCAGAGCTCCGGCTTCTGCTTCACGGTGCTGGGAGCCTATTTCCTCATCTCGTCCAATGTTATCGGCGGCGATGACGAGAAGCTCCGTCCCGGCATGGCGGCGCTGTCGTCGCTGTTTTTGGCGATCGCCGTGACCTGTCGTCCCACGACCGCCGTCTGGTGTGTCGTTGCGGTGGTGTTCATCGTCATGGGCGTACTCAAGCTCAGACGGACCAAGTCCGCCTCCAAGTCATATATCGTCTATCTCCTCTGTGCGCTGTTGCCGTTCGTCATCATCGGCGGCGCTCAGATGCTCTACAATCACGCGCGTTTCGGATCGTTCACCGACTTCGGCATCGCCTACTCGCTGACGATCAACGACTTCACCCACACCGAGTTCCATACCCAGCTTTCGGCGATCGGCTTCTTTGACTATCTCTTCGCCCCGCCGTCCTTCTCGGGTGAGTTCCCCTATGTCCAGACGACGCTGTCAAAGCTCGGCGTCAACGGCTACTACTTCGTCGCGACCCAGAACGGCTGCGGGCTTTTGTACCGCGCTCTGCCGATGTTCTTCCTCTTCGGCGCGCCGTTCGCGTTGAAGCATGTGAAGAAAGAGAAGCGCGTCCGCACGGCGATCCTCTTCTGTGCGGCGGTGCTGATCGCTCCGTTCATCGTGATCGCCTCGATCTGGGAGAGTGGTTACGGTGTGAGATATATGATGGACTTTGCATGGGAAATGCTCGCCGGAGCGTTTTTCGTGATGTTCCTGTTCTACCGCAACCTCAAGCACGACGAGTCAAAGCGCATCTATGAGCATCTTCTGCTGATCGCCATGTTCGCATGCCTGTTCATCAACATGGGGCTTGCATACTCCTACTACTACCCCGGCAACTACGTCGGCGGCTCCGAGGCGGCGTTCGAGAACTTCGGCAGAATGTTCAGCATGTTCAATACATAATTCACAATTTGGCAATTGAAATCCTCTGCCGATTGTGGTATCATGTGGGACAATGACAGTGAAGAAGGAATATGAATGAGTCAAAAGAAGGCGAAAAAGAAGATCCAGTGGAAGGCGATCCTGATCTCGTTCGGCATTACCTGTGTGATGCTCGGCGTGGTCATCGGCGTGTTTCTGTGGTACAGCAGCTATCTTTCGCGCAGCGGAAACGTGGTCTGGGAAGGCGGCATGACCGAGCTGATCATCGGCAACGGCATCGCGTTCCTCGTCATGTTCGGCATCCTCTACCATTTCATCAAGAAGCCGAAGGAAGATCAACAGGAAAAATGGTAAGAAATCACAAGCGGCTGTCGCATGTTCTGTGCGACAGCCGCTTATTATGATATGATTTCTCGGATAGATGCTCTCATTTTTTCCGTATCTGTATGCTCCATTATCGTCCTGATAAAGGCTGACATTTTTTTGACATCTGTTAATTCGTTTTGTGTAAAGCCGGACAATAAGACATATTCGTGATAACTGATTTTCGGTGCGAACTTTCGGGCGTAGCTTCTCGACACCAGCTCAAAGGATGCGATTTCGACGATGCCCTTTTTGGTCAGTGATTTGATCAGCGAGTGAACATAGCTGTCCTTCCATGTTTTATCCTCCGACAGCTCAACGATCTCGGAGCATGACAGAGGTCTGTCGCTCGACCATAAAAGCTCCATCACCTGTCTTTCGCTTTTTGTCATTGTTTCCATCATCATAAACTCCTTTTCCATCGTATTCCCGTAGTAATCAGGATTGATCAATTCATCACAAGATATACCGTAGATCTCACTCAGCTTGAGGATCGTCGATATCGGCGGCTCGGTTGTACCCATCTCATATCTTGTGTAAGAAGAACGGTCGATAGACAACAGCTCCGCGACCTGAGCCTGAGTATAATATGTACGAAGCAGCCTGAGTTCCCGCAGTTGTTCGCCTAATTCAACAGACAT
>JAFSRK010000173.1 GCA_017446165.1 Ruminococcus sp. | reverse complement strand
CTAAGCCAATCGCTTCGCTCTTGGAGTGTTGTTGCATGGGCGTTGTTAGCCAAATCAAAGATTTGGACAACACCTCAAGCCTGCCTGCGCCCTCCGCCTTTTTCTGCGAAATTCTCCGCTAATATCTCTTTAAAGCTTTTTATTGCTACTTAGTATAACATAGAATTATTACAATTGATATTCGTGACTCCCTGAGCCTCAGCTCAAATAAGTCATCTTTTTTTACGAAAAATTTTAAAAATTTAGGTGTTCCATTATGGAACACTCATTTGGATATTACAAAAAAATGAAGTATAATGAAATAAATATGTATCATTATTATAGGGTCAGTATGCATTGCGGCTCGGCATTCATTACCGGCGGTTCAAATACTCTGTTTTTCCGGCTATTAATAAATGATTTACATGACGTAACGCGACCAACTAAAGGAGGATTATTTACAATGTATCTGTACTTATCGCTTGCGCTGACGATCTGCGCTGCAATCGGCTTCGGCTACGGGCTGTTCCGATTCTTCCGGGATCAATCGGCGCTGTACGTTCGCATGATCATTTTTGCTGTAGGATGCGCCATGCTTGGGCGACTCTTTGAGACCCTGCAGCTCTTGGTCATCGGAGAACTCTACAACGGTTTCCACGTCGGAATCCTCGGCATCATCGGAAGCTTTCTTTTCCTATTCAGCGCCAACTTCGGTCAGATGGATTCCATCGTTGACGACGGCTCCTCAGAGTTCCTCAAAACGCGTATCATTTCCTTGGCGGCGCCACTCGTCATGGTAGCAATCTGGTGCATGATCGCGATACCAAAGGGACTCAACGAATCGACGATCTCGCTCGGTATCGAAACGCTGTTCATCGCGCTCGCTTCCTATTTCCATCTCAAGCACCTGATCATCAAGGACGTCGCCTTCGGTTTGATCCGTTCGATCCGCAGCTATAACCTGCTTTCTCTGATCTACGCGTTCCTGTGCATGATCGAGATGGTGGTTGAGAGTTTCAACCTGCCTATCGTCTGGATTGCGATCGTATATATTCTGCAGTGCGCCGTTTTGTTGGCGTTTGTCCCCGTACTGGAGAGAGGAGTGAAAAAATGGACAACCTGACCTATATCGATTTTATCGCTTTGACCGTATCCCTCGCTCTGATGCTCCCGCTGATGGAAAAGAAGATGCGCCGTCTGGTGATCTTCATGATCGCGGGTATCTGCTCCTGTCTGTTTGTGTCAGAACTGAACAGTATTCTGCTGCGGGCATTCAATAATGAAGTATTCTATGTTACGACCACGATAACGCCCATGACGGAAGAGATCGTCAAGATGCTGCCGATCCTCTATCTGGCTATCGTGATCTCTGATGACCGACGCGTCCTGATTCCCAACTCCTTCGCCGTCGGCGTCGGCTTTGCGCTACTCGAAAATGTCGTCATCCTGACTCAGAACGTTGAGAACGTGACAATCCTCTGGGCGCTCGTGAGAGGTTTCGGATCGGGTCTTGTCCACGGTATCTGTACCGTCATGGTCGGCTGGGGCATTTCCTATATCAGAAAGCGCCGCAAGTTCTTCTACTGCGGTACCTTCGCGCTGTTGAGCGCGGCGATCATCTACCACGCAACCTATAACCTGCTCGTGCAGTCGGATTACCAGTATGTCGGTATTTTGCTGCCGCTCGCAACTTACATCCCGTTGATTCTGCTCGCAAGGAAGAACGGTATCAAGGTTTCCGACGCCCGCTGATCTATCGGCATGTCGTGTGAAAAAACTGTAGAAAGGATCAATACAGGCACAAAACGGCAGACTGCTGCCGCTTGTGCAACGGACTGTATTGAATGGTG
>JAFSRK010000172.1 GCA_017446165.1 Ruminococcus sp. | reverse complement strand
TTGATTCAGCTCGTTTTTACTCGTTTTAACTCATGTTTTCTCATTTGCTATTTTTGAGTTGGTGAGGAGGATGGGATGTTTTGCGGGAGGTTGACTCGAAGGGAAACATTGAATATTGTATGTAGGGGCATCGGTGATCCTATCTAAGGTCGAATATGACAATCTCGCCCGTCATTCTGCGGGAGGAGCAAGCCCCTCCCCTACACAGAGGGAGATTTGCTTCGCGGTATTGACGTAGGGGAGCGCCTTGGTGATCCCGATCGGAAATCAAGATTGATTTCCGAAATAGCAGAAGCGTTTCATTTCTATCTGCGGCTGGATATAATATCACCGTCCGTCATTCTGCGGACGACCGATGGTCGTCCCTACGATCGCTGCGCGAATGTCGCCGATGGCGACACAGTACGTCGCAAGCGCTGTACCCTACAAATAAAGGTAGATTTGCTTTGCGGTGGGCGGCATCCGGCGGAAAGGTCGCGGGACGATGAACACGCGTGTCGGCGTCGCTCCCTAAGAATCAATCATACGATGTAAGGTTAACGAAAAGTTCATACATTATTCACACCGTTTTACACATTTCGTCACAACTATCTGGTATGATGAGAGCATCAAAGAACAGACAAGGAGGTGAAACGATGCGCGCCGACAAGAAGCCGTCAGTGCTGGTTTGTGTGACCGGACAGTATGACTGTGACAGACTGATCGAGGCAGGCTTTGAACAAGCCTCACAGCTGGGCTGTGATCTGCACGTTCTGTGTGTACATACTCCCGTGAACGATGTGTCCCTGCTGTCGGACGAGATCGAGTATCTCTACCGTACCGCTAAGGAGCTTGGCGCCGATATGACGATCGCATTCGATCAGAACGCTCCGAAATGCGCTGCCGACTTCGCGAGAAAGATCAACGCGCGCCATCTGGTGACAGGTATGCCGGACAACCGTCCGAACGGTTTTGTCCTGACGCTGCACGAGATGCTGCCGCGGCTCGAGATCACAATGGTAACAAAAGAGAACGAGGCGCTCCGGTATTCGGTCGATTACGCGGAGAGGTCGTTCGCATAATATAATAACAAAACTAACAAAACTTCAAATACATAATCAATATATTTCATCAGCACAAAAGCCGCCCGTAAGAAAGGCGGCTTTTGTGCGTGTGTCATCCTAAGGAAAACGTTGAAGAGAAAAGCATAATGTAGGGGAGGGTCTTGACCCTCCCGCTCGGCAATCAAGCCGGATTGCCGATGAGACAAAAGCGACACTGTGCGAGGAAAACGGACTTGAAAATAAGTTCTTGCAGTTTCAGGGAATATATGGTATTATAGTACCGATAATGCTAATCTAGGGGTAGAATATCCTGAGATCGTCGGAAGGTAGATTCAAACAGACAGCACACGGCTGTCGGCGATGATTGGCATTTGACAGCAAACCTGAAAGGAGTTTTGCGATATGTGCGGTATTTGCGGCTTTACCGGCCAGCTCGAAGAGAGAGAAAATACGCTGCAGAAAATGACGGAGGTCATCACCCACCGCGGTCCCGACTCGGACGGCTACTTCACGGATGACTACATCGCCATGGGCTTTCGCAGATTGTCGATCATCGACCTCGAGGGCGGCGATCAGCCGATCACCAATGAAAGCGGTAATCTGGTGCTGACCTACAACGGTGAGATATACAACTACAAGGAGCTGAGAAAGGAGCTCGAGGAGCTGGGTCATCACTTCAAGACCAACTCCGACAGCGAGGTACTCGTCCACGCCTTTGACGAATGGGACGAGGACATGCTGATGAAGCTCCGCGGCATGTTCGCCTTTGCGATCTATAACAAGGACACCAAGGCGCTGTTCATGGCGCGCGACTTCTTCGGTATCAAGCCCCTGCACTATACCATGATCGGCGACGACTTCTGCTATGCTTCCGAGATCAAGAGTATTCTGGAGCATCCGAAGTTTGAGAAAAAATTCAACGAGAAGGCGCTGGACGCCTATCTTTCATTCCAGTACTGCCCGCCACCCATGACGTTCTTTGAGGGCGTCTACTGCCTGCTGCCGGGCCACTTCCTCTGGTACCGCGACGGCGTCGTCGAGACCCAGCGTTACTTTGAGCCGAAGTTCAAGCCCGATAACGACATGACCGAGGACGAGGCGGTCGACAAGATCGAGAAGGTCTTTGAGGACTCCGTCAACGCCCACAAGATCGCGGACGTTGAGGTCGGATGCTTCCTGTCCTCCGGCGTGGATTCGTCCTACGTCGCGACCTACTTTGAGGGTCAGAAAACCTTCACCGTCGGCTTTGACTTCGGTGAGAAATACAACGAGATCACCTGGGCGCAGGCGCTCTCCGAGAAGATCGGAGTAGAGCATCATGCGAAGCTCATCTCGTCCGAGGAATTCTGGGCGGCAGTGCCGAAGGTGCAGTACCAGATGGATCAGCCGCTCGCCGATCCGTCCTGTATCGCGCTGTACTTCGTGACAAAGCTCGCGAGCGAGTACGTCAAGGTCGTGCTTTCCGGCGAGGGCGCCGACGAGCTGTTCGGCGGCTACACCTGCTACAACGATCCGCGCGTCTTCAAGGTCTACCAGAAGATCGTGCCGTACTTTTTGAGAAGGGCGATCGGCTGGGTCTGCAAGAAGCTGCCCGACATCAAGGGCAGGGATTATCTGATCCGCGCGACCCATCCGCTGGAGAAGCGCTTCATCGGCAACGCCTATATGTATGATCAAAAGCAGAAGAAGGCGATCCTCAAGAAGCCGGAGCTTGCGACCGATCCCGCGAGAATGGTCAGAAGACTGTATACCCGCGCGCGCCGCTATGACGACGTGACCAAGATGCAGTACCTCGACATCAACATGTGGATGGTCGGCGATATCCTCTTAAAAGCCGACCGCATGAGCATGGAGAACTCCCTCGAGCTGCGCGTGCCGTTCCTCGACAAAGAGGTCTTCGCAGTCGCGTCCACCCTGCCGACCGAGCTGCGCGTCAACAAGTTCAACACC